>JAVHLO010000375.1 GCA_031082105.1 Planctomycetota bacterium | reverse complement strand
CCGAAGACGACCCGCATCCGGCTGAAGAGCCCTGTGCGTTTCCCGAGTATGATCGGTGCGACTGCCACTCGTTCGCTCTAGAAATTGAATACTGTGTCAAGTTCCGCGTCGGGCACATCGAACACGGTATCGTGCGGGAGGAGGCGCTCCGTGCGGAAGAAATCGGGCAGCCTGTCGTCCATGTTCGTGAAACCTGCGCGCCTGTTGAAATCGCGCTCGGTCCGCAGGACCGACTTCCCCATCTCCGTGAACGTGTCCGCGCCGAACGGTTTCCCGGTCACCGCCGAGGTCATATCGAGCATCGCCTGGAAGGCCTCGGGCTTGTCCAGCACGGGGAACGCCACGAACAGGCAGATCCCGAGACTGTCTATTGTGGCGGTGGCGATCTGCAGATTGCGTGAGATTTCCACCTGTCCTTTGGGTTCGAGCGGGTCGATCGAGCCGCCGACCTTCAGGACGTTCTGGCAGATGGAATATCCAGCGGTGTGGTCGGCGCCCATTGTCGAGGTCGCGTACGTGACGCCGATCCCCTTTATGGCGCGCGGGTCGTAGGCCGGCAGCGCCTGGCTCTTGACGACCGGCACGCGCGCTACGCCGAACGCCTGGCCGGCCAGTTTCGCGCCCGAGCCGATGATCCGCCCCAGCGGCGAGCCGGCGCCGACCTCCCTCACGAGCTTGATCGCGCCCTTCGCGTCGCCGAACTTCAGCAGGCCGCCCTCCATCGCGACCGCGATGGTCGCGCCGGTCTCGATCGTGTCGATGCCGATATCGTCGCAAAGCCGGTCCATGCGCGCGATCGCGTCGAGATCGTCGATCCCGCAGTTCGCGCCGAGCGCCCAGATGGTTTCGTACTCCGGGCCCTTCGTCACGTACTTACCCTTCGAATCGACATATACCCGCGAGCAGGCGATGGTGCAGCCCGGATGACAGGCGTGCTTCGCGCGCCCGTGCCGTTTCAAGATCGTCTCGCGCTGCGCCTCGCCGCTGATGCGGTCGACACCGACGAACTGGCCCTTGCTGAAGTTGTTGGTCGGGTAGCCGCCGACGGCGTTGACGATGCCCGCAAGCACGTTGGTGCCGTACGTGGGCAGCGCCGTGGCAGTGACGGGATGCTCTTTGAGGAGCGCGACGAACCGCTTCGCCGCGTCGGCGAGCTTCTGCGGGTCGGCGGGCTGGGGACGCGCAGCGCCCCGGGTCAGGAGCACCACGGCCTTCAACCCCTTGGAGCCCATCACCGCGCCGAGCCCGCCCCGACCTGCGTGGCGGTTCGGCCGGCCCTCGGGGTCGGTGCAGGCGACGCTTGCGGAAGAGAGCCGCATGTCGCCCGCCTTGCCGATTGAGATTATCGAGGCCTTCTTTCCGAACCGTTTGAACAGCTTGTCGACCAGCGGATAGTTTGACTTGTTGCGGAGAGAATCGTCGCGCACGAGTTCCCAGCCGGACGGGGAGCCGACGAGAACATAGGCGCCGTTCTCTTTCGGTTGGCCTTCAACGACGACGGCATCGAGCCCGAGCGCGGCGAGCGCCTGTGCGGCGGTCCCGCCCGCGTTCGATTCCTTGATCGTGCCGGTGAGCGGGCTCTTGGCGCCGACCGAGAGGCGGCCCGAGCAGGGGACCGCGGTGCCGCTGACCATCCCGCGGGCGAGGACGAGCACATTCCGGTTGGAGAGGGCGTGGCACGTCGGCGGTACCTCCGCGTTCACGAGCGCCGAGGTGAGGGCGCGGCCGCCGAGGCCGTCGTAGTTGCCCTCCGCCTGTGGCGTCCCCACCGTCAGGTTCGTCATGTTCACGCGGAGAATCTTCGCCATCTTTCTTGCCTCAAATGTCGCCGGACCGTCCGA
Organism: Planctomycetota bacterium; assembly: GCA_031082105.1. Lineage (GTDB taxonomy): Bacteria > Planctomycetota > MHYJ01 > JACQXL01 > JAVHLO01 > JAVHLO01. The sequence continues at coordinate 1,966 of JAVHLO010000375.1, read as the reverse complement.
TCGGGAAAGGGACCTGCCCGCATCATTCACGAGTTTCCGAGCGGATCTGACGCAGCAAGCAGTCGTCTTTAGCACGAGGCAGCGGAGCAGACCTTTCCGCCTCAACGGATCCGCCCGAGGCGGACAACCCCGAGAGCCCAATGATCCGCCAAAACGCCAAGAGCGCCAGGAACGCCAAAAATGTGAAGAACCCGAGTTCGACCGGATGCCGGAACAGGGACTTCAAGAGACTCTGACGAACCGCAAAATGATACCAGAGTTCGCGCCCGCTGTCAACAAAAAGCCTTGTCTGCGCCCGCCCAATCCCATCTCCTTGACATGGCAGTCCCGCAAAGGTAGAATCCGTGCCGTCGGCTTGTTTGAAAGGCGGTCTACCATGGACAGGAAAGTCGAACTGAAGAAGATCGAGCCCTATCTGGCCGAGATTCCGCAGACCGGAGGGATGCGCGTCCCGGGCCGGATCTACGCGGACCACCGGCTCCTCGAGCTGCTCGCGAACGACAACAGCCCGGGCCAGGTGGCGAATGTCGCCCACCTGCCGGGAATCGTCAAGTACTCGCTCGCCATGCCCGACATCCACTGGGGCTACGGGTTTCCGATCGGGGGGGTGGCCGCGTTCGACTGGGATACCGGCGTCATCTCGCCGGGCGGGGTCGGCTACGATATCAACTGAGGCGTCCGCCTTATGCGCACCGGTCTGGTGCGGAGTGATATCGAGGGCAAGATCCGCGACATCGTGCGCGGCCTCTACGACGTGATCCCGTCCGGGGTCGGCTCGTCCGGCGCGATCCCGAAGCTATCCAACTCCGAGGAGCGTCGGCTCCTCCAGATGGGCGCGAAATGGGCCGTCGAGAACGGCTACGGCAAGGAGAGCGACCTCGACTTCATCGAAGACCGCGGCGTCTTCAAGGGCGCCGACCCCTCGGTGGTGAGCGACACGGCCATCAAGCGCGGACTCGAACAGGTCGGCACTCTCGGGTCGGGCAACCACTTCGTCGAGGTCGGCGTAGTCGACGAGGTCTACCGTCCCGAGATCGCGGCCGCCCTCGGCCTGACGAAAGAAGTGGTCGTGCTCGGCCTGCACACGGGCTCGCGCGGGTTCGGCTACCAGATCTGCGACGACTACGTGCGCCGGCTGCTCAAGGCGTCCGCAAAGTACAAGATCGATCTGCCCGACCGCCAGCTCGCCTGCGCGCCGATCACCTCGCCCGAGGGGAAGGAGTATATGACTGCGATGGCCTGCGCGGCGAACTACGCGTGGGTGAACCGCCAGGTGATAATGGCTCTGAGCGAGAAGGCCTTCTGCAGGGCGCTCGGTATGTCGGAGAAGACGCTGGGGATGCAGCTCATCTACGATGTGTGCCACAACATCGCCAAGGTGGAGGAACACGAGGTGGACGGCAAGCCGCTGCGGGTCGTCGTTCACCGCAAGGGCGCGACGCGCGCGTTCGGGCCGGGGCACCCCGCCGTGCCCGAACAGTACCGCAAGTTCGGCCAGCCGGTCCTCGTCCCGGGCGACATGGGGCGCTACTCGTACCTGTGCGTCGGTACGCAAGAGGCGATGCGCTCGACCTTCGGCAGCGCATGCCACGGCGCGGGTCGCGTGGCGAGCCGGTCGAGGATGATCAAGGAGATGCAGGGTCACGACCTCTTCGCCGAGATGCAGGCGCGGAACGTGTTCGTCATGGCGAAGACGCGCGGCGGCCTGGCGGAGGAAATGCCGGAGGCGTACAAGGACGTGGAGGTGGTCGTCGATGTCCTCGAAATGGCCGGCATCACGAAGAAGGTCGCGCGGTTCAGGCCGCTCGGCGTCGTGAAGGGATGAGCGGGTGGAGCGTGAAGGGGTGAAGGGGTGAGCGGGTGACCTGCAGGCCGGAATCAGTGCCGCGACCGTGAGGGAGCGGTAGACTTGCGTATGCGCGTGAGTGCGTGAGTGCGTTCGCGCGTACCCATTCACGCACGTACG
>JAVHLO010000374.1:1451-3859 GCA_031082105.1 Planctomycetota bacterium | reverse complement strand
CGGTCAACTGCTGCTTGCGGCGGAGCAGAAGGGCAGGGACATGGGATTGGCCGAACTGGCGACGGTGACGCTTGGCGAGGGGGTGGATTACGCGCCGTATGAGGCCACGCGCGCGTTCTATAAGAAGCACGGGTTCGTGGTTTTTCAGCGGAACAAGACGGATAACCCGAACTGCCCGGAGGAAATCAAGATGTCTAAGAGAATTGCCCAACCCTTGCTTCCCCCGTGACGGGGCGAAGCCGCCCGTCACGTGAAGCATACGTTGTGCCCAGCCATTTGGAGTCGTTCTGGTCAGACCTCGAATATGGAATACCCAAAGGCTGAAATGCCCAGCTCTAAGCTAGAGTTTCGCCATTTTGGGCGCGGTCATTCTTCGACGCTGCCCATGGCAGCGGTTCTTGGGGATTTCGCCCGTGCCCGTGGCGCGGTTTCTGCGCGCAAGGCTGCCGCGGGCAGCAAAACCCCCGCCATGGGCGGGGTAGAAATCCCACGGGAGCCTCAAGTGCGCATGGTCCCTTAGAAAACAAGAGAGACTCTCGATTCGCTCCCGGAACTGGGGGCCGCAGCCTGAACAATCGCCAAGGAATGACATGCAAGGAGGCGCGCGCCGCGTCGGGTTAGTTCCCAGGATAACGGTACGGCACTTGCAGGGTCAGGATAGCGAGCGAGGTCGTGTAGACCGACCCGCCGAACGAGCTCCAGCGATCGCATCGCGACCAGCGGCCCGCCTCGTCAAGTCCTGCGCCGCCAGGTTGTGTACCGCCAGGTCCTGCGCCACCGGGCTGCCCGCCCGGCCTCTGCGCGCCCTGCAGGCCGAGCAGTCCCTTCTTCACCCGCGCGTTCCACTCCGCCCACGGGCTGTCGCCGTCCCGCCGGTTCTGCGCCATGACCAGCGAACCGAACCAGAGGTGGGACATGTCGATCGCCAGCGGATCGGAGAACGCGTCCTCCGACGGCAGCGTCGTCGCGAGCGATTCCACACCCGCCGCCGAGATCGGGTCGGACCCGCCGCGACCCATCAGGTACTCCGCACAGAGGCTCATCGCCGTCAGGGTCTGCGGTCCGTTCGGGAAGTGGTTGAGCGCGGCATAGCCGACCTCGCCGCGGTCGTTCGTTATGCACACGAGCCATGCGTCAGCCCTGCGCAGCGCGCCCGCCGTCTCCTTCATCCCGAGCCCGAGCGCGAGCCTGAGCGCCATCACCTGCCAGGTCGTGACGATCGCATCGCATGAATTCGCGGTCAGCGTGTAGCCCCAGCCGCCCGCAGGCGTCTGTGCGCGCAGGATGAAATTAACCGCCGCCTCGATCGGCCTGGCCAGCCGGTCGTCGCGCGTGAGGCAGAAATCCTCGATCAGCGCCGTCGTGGCGATGGCGTGGTTGTACATGTAGCGCACCTTGCGCATATCTTGCGCGTCGCCGTCCGCCGCAGGGGCCGGCGCGCCCGCGGATATCGATATCTCGCGCGGCCCGATCAGCCCATCGTGCTGCTGTACGCGGAGAAAATAGTCGACCGCCGCGGCGACCGCGGCTTTGTATTCACCGTCGGAATGGGTGTTTCCTTCACCCAGGAATGCGAGCGCTGCAAGGCCGGAGACCGCCACGCGGTAGTCCGCCATGCCGCCGTGCGCGGTGGGCGACCAGCTTCCGGAATCGGGGCCGCTTCCCGCCACCTGTGAACCCGCGAGCCACTTCAACCCGGCCTGGACCGCACGGAGGTCCTCGTCGTCGCCGCCGTTCGATTTCCGCCGGCGTTCGCGTTCGACCGCGTCCGAGCGCAGCCGCATCGTCGCAGCAAGCCACTTGTCGTTCTTGAGGCAGCTCCACGGGTCGGCGGGCATGAGAGTGGGCCTGTACGATACCTGGCCCGGTTGCGTGACATGGTGCGCCCAGGGGGACGGCTCGAACTGCGAGGTCGCATCGGCCGGGGCAAATCTCAGCCGGCCCGATTCGGATTTGTCGTCGAGCGCGGGCCCGAAGACGATCAAGGTCAAAACCATGAAGATGGCCAGGTACGTGCTCGTTGCGAGCCCCCAGGTGGGCAGCGAGCCGATGAAAAGCCTCACGCGCAGCGCGATCCGGTCGACCCAGCCGAGCGACTCGAGCGCTTCCGGCCCGATCTCCTCGTACCGGCCGGAGCCGGCTTCCGCTTCCTGGAATTCGCGGCTCTCCGCCCGGGCGGCCTCAAGCACGTCGGCAACGAAGGCCGGCGACGGCTCGATCTTGCACCGCTCGCTGACGCTTCTGAGAACGGCTTCGAACTGGACCGCTTCCTCGCGGCAATCCGCGCACGTGCTCAGATGCGCTTCGACGGCCGCCATCTCAGCGGAATCCAGTTCCGCCCGGATGTACGCGACCAGATCGTGCCTGTTTCGTTCTGCGCAGTTCACTTCGTGCTACCTCCTCGTGAA
>JAVHLO010000374.1:0-1441 GCA_031082105.1 Planctomycetota bacterium | reverse complement strand
CTGATATCCGAGGTCGACGCGTCGTCCGATTGCTCCAACTCGGCGGCCACCTGGACGTTCCAGATCATCACTTTGTATTCCGGTCTCACGCATATCGTGAGTATCTCCTGCACCTCTTCCCACGGAGCCCGTTTGTCCGCGCGGATCGTGAGCGCGAGATCGCTGATCTCGCGGTCGGATTCGTTGCGTGCTTCATCCGCGGCAAAGCGCAGTACCTCGATCAGTCTTTCCGTGCTGAGCGTTTTCTTCTTGTGCCGGGTCAGCCAGTGGCCGGGGTGGCGGCACGCCCGTGAGAAACCGGGTTCGTCCCGGAATATGCTGTAGTCGGCGCAATTGATGTTCTCATCGTGGGCCACGCTGATGACGATCATGTCCGGATTCCCCTTGTCACCGTGTTTGATCTTCGGCACTACCAGCGGCTCCACGTCCGCCATTTCCATGTTACTTGCCAGCATGAAGAAGATCAACAGTTGGAACACGACATCGATCATCGGGGTCATATTCAGCTCACCCGGCATCATGTCGTCCGCGATGTTCTTTGTACCGGCCATCAGACTACAATTGGTCCCAGAAAACGCGGTTCGCGGCAAAAGGGTGGTCGGCCGCAGTAGTGGTTCGTGACACTTCAGATTCCGGGGCAGCCTGACGCCTACCGCTCCCTCACGGTCGCGGCACTGATTCCTCAATTCCAAATGTCACGGACCACTAGTCTCCCTTCGAGCGGCTCTTCCTCGATAACAACTGTCTCAACTGGAACACTGCCGTATGCATTCTCGATTTCACGGTGCCGACCGGAATTTTCATCAATGTCGCGATCTCCTGGTAGCGCATTCCGCACACCTCGCTGAAGACCACCACGAGCCGGTGGTCTTCGGGCAGGGCGTCAAGCGCCTTTCTGAGCCGGGCGTCGAGTTCGGCGAGCTCCGCCTGCCGGTCCGGTCGCGAACGCGCCGACGCGGGCAGGCAGTCCGAGAGCGTCGATTCCCCGTCGTTCGGCGACGCGTCCAGCGACGCCGCGCGCGGTTCCGTCGTACGGGCTCGAACATGGTCTATCCACAGGTTCCTCGCGATCGTGTAAAGAAACGTCGTAAACTTCGCGGTCTCCTCGTAGCTCGTCGCGTGCCGGAATATCCTCAGAAAAACCTCCTGGGCCATGTCTTCCGCAAGGTGGCTGTCCCACACGAGCTTGAAGAAGAAGTTCAGCACCGGCCGTTGATGCCTCTGCACGAGCTCTGCGAAGGCATCCTCGTCTCCGTTCTTGAACGCAACCATCAGATTCGCATCTGTGTCATTCACAGCCGGAGTCCCACCGATTAAACGGAGTCCATATGAAAAGGTTCACGCAATCGCGCATCTGCCGTTGCTGCGATGAGCACCGTCGGCCACAAACAACCCCCTGAATCTCAAGGCCGCAGCCTCGATCCCGACCGCAGTCGGGGCC
>JAVHLO010000373.1 GCA_031082105.1 Planctomycetota bacterium | reverse complement strand
GCTCGTGGAACCGACCCCGTTCCAGGGCACCAACGTCCCGAACAGCAAGTTCCATCTCGAGTCGCAGTTGCGCGCGCTGGAACGGAAGAACATCGTCTACGCGCCGCACATGTACACGGGCGGCGCATGGAACGGCGAGCTCACGCGGATCGACGTGAACGCCGAAGACCTGCAGCGCGATATCGACGGCATGTTGCGCACCGCGCGCGATCTCTCCGTCCCGCTCTGGATCGGCGAGCACGGCGTAAGCTCAACGGCGGCCGGATCGGCTGAGTGGGCTCGAGCGGTCACGGACAAGCTCGACGCGAACGCGGTTGGCGCGGCATGGTGGGTGTACTGGGCGGACGACACGTTCGGCCTGCTTTCGCCGGACAAGTCCGAAAAGAATGGCGTCGTCGACCTGGTTGCGCGCCCGTATCCGCGGCGCGCGCTGGGCAGGATTGGCGCGTTTTCATTCGATCCGGAGTCGAAGCGGTTTGTCGCGTCTGTCGCGCGGACGTCCGAGGAGACGTTCTGGATCGAGCTTGCGGTCCCGGCGCGGCACTACCGCGACGGTTTCTCGCTTTCCATCCGGACCGTTCCGGGAGGCAAGGAAACGAGCCTTGGCCGATTCGAAGCGAAAACGCCGACGGCGCGAACGGTGGAAGAAGTGGCCGATTGCGCATGGTCCGGCTCCACAGGCGCCTGCGGAATCCTGAAGATCTCCCTTGCGCCGTCGGGCGGCCAGGAATGCGCGCTTACGCTCATGCCCATCGAGAAGAGCGAAGAGGACTAGCAGCCCGTCCGGGTAATGACGGGCCCGCTGATTTTGGAGTGCGCCCCGACGCATCGGGGCGCTTTCCCTCAAAGGGTGAAGCCAAAGCGGCGGTTGCGACCGCCGCACTCCAAAAGCCGTCTTCGTCCGTTACTCGGACAGGCTGCAAGGTGACTCAGGATTCTAGGGTTTTCCCCCCGGCAAGTCAAGAGAAAGGGCTGCCGGTCCGGTCGGGTTCGTCCGCGCAGGCCTGTCACAGCTTCAGGGCTTCTGTCGTGTATTCCGCCAGCCGCCGTAGGTCTACCTGAAAACCGAGTCCGGAGCCTCGCGGAACGGAAATCCACCCGCGGCTGTCCACCTGCACCGGCGGCGATATGACGTCGCGCTTGTAGTATCGGTCGCTGCCGGAGATATCGCCCGGAAAAAGGAATCCCGGCAGCGCTGCAATGGCGATGTTGTGCGCGCGGCCGATACCGGTCTCAAGCAGTCCGCCGCACCAGACGGGCACGCCCAGTTTCCGGCAGGTATCATGTACTTGGAGCGCACGCGTCGGACCGCCCACGCGGGCCGGCTTGATGTTGATGATCCGGCACGCGCCCAGCTCGATCGCCTTCCGCGCGTCGTCCGGGCTGTGGATCGATTCGTCAAGACATATCGGCGTCCGCAGCGCCTTCTGCAGACGCGCATGGTCGATGATGTCGTCCCAGCCGAGCGGCTGCTCGATCATTAGGAGACGATACCTGTCGAGCCGCTTCAGGTGGCGAAGGTCCTTCAGGGAGTACGCCGAGTTCGCGTCCACCATCAGCGGAAGCAGGGGAAAGGCCGCCCTTACGCGGTCGAGCACGTCGACGTCCCAGCCCGGCTTGATCTTCAGCTTGATCCGTCTGTAGCCCCTGGCGACGAAGAGCCGAATGCGTTCGAGCAGCGCCTCGATGGAATCCTCGATGCCGAGGCTCACCCCGGCCGGGATTCGCTTTCGTCTTGCGCCGTAGAGCGCATGGAGCGGCTTGTGTTCGAGCCGGGCCTTGAGGTCCCAGAGCGCGGCTTCGAGCCCGGCCTTGGCCATGTTGTGGCCGCGGACTCGGGCGAAGATGCCGGGCAGCTCGGTCGGATCGACGATCAATCGCCGCGATCTGCCCGTGACATCGTCTCTACACGGCATACGCTCCACCGCTTTGCGCGCCGCGTCGCGGAGCATCGGGACCAGAAAATCGCGCATCACGTGAAGGCACGTGTGGACCGTCTCGGCGGAGTAGAACGGCGCGGCGGAAGCGGGCGATTCGCCGTAGCCGACCAGCCCGGCCGCGTGGACCTCGACAATCACCGTCTCTTGCCGGTTCACCCTGCCGAAGCTCGTCTCGAAATGATGGACGAGCGGCAGCCGAAGATGGCGCAGGACGATCCTGTCCGGCAAGATCGGTCGTGCCTGGTTGTTTCTCTGGAGCCTGGACATTGACAACGCTGCGCAGCAGAGCCGTAACCAAAACGAACCGCAAAACACGCAAAGAGCGCAAAGCAAAAAGAACTCAGCCGCGTAATTGACTTTCGCGCTTTGCGGTCTTTGCGGTGAACAAATCGTGTCACAAAACAGACTTTTGACGCTCCAGAACAGCGAAGCCGCCCTCTGCGCGCTACTTGAGCACCACGGTGACATTCCCGCGTTTCTTGTCGCGGACCACCACCATTTTCGTCGGCTTGTCTTTCTTCGCCGTCTTCACGTACTCCTTGAACTTCACGATCCCCTCGTCCTCGGGGAAGCGCTTGCCGTCGAACTCGATGATGATGTCGTCCTTCTTGAGCGCGATCTTGTCGGCGGGGGAACCCTTGATGACGTCCGCGACGCGGATGGCGGTGAATCCCTTGAGGCCGAGCTCGGTCTCCATGGCCTCGTCTATTTCGGCTGCGATGATCCCGAGCCGCCCGCCGGCCGCGCCCTCGGGCAGCTTCTGGAACTTCGGCCGCTCAGGCGTCTCCGCCACGCTCCAGCCCGTAAGGAAGGCCAATTGCGTCGTGGCGAGGACCTTTGGGTACACGATCTTCTCGGCGGTATCGGCCGGCTTGTGGTAATCGTTGTGCAGCCCGCCATGCAGGAAGACGACCGGGATGTTCTTGAGGTAGAAGTTGTAGTGGTCGCTGTCGGCGATGTCCGTTGCGGGGTCGTAGAGGAGCTTGAGCTTCAGCGTCTTGTTGGCCTCGTTGATCTGGGCGTCCAGGTCCGGGCTGGTCGCTGCGCCGATGAGCCAGACCTCGTTCGCCTTGTTCCTGCCGATCATGTCGAGGTTTATCATCGCGACGATTTTCTCGACCGGAACCGGCGAATGCTCCGCGAAATGCTGCGATCCGTACAGGCCGCGTTCCTCCGCGCCGAAGAGCGCGAATATCATGCTTCGCTTGGGCCGGAGTTCGCACCTGCCGAACGCCTCGGCCAGCTCCATCACGGCCGCTGTGCCGGATGCATTGTCATCCGCGCCGGGCCAAAACTGACCTTTGCGCTTCAATCCGAGATGGTCGTAGTGCGCGCCGAAGACGATATACTCTCCCTTGAACTCCTCGTCACTCCCTTCCGCCATGCCGACCACGTTGGAGGATTTCCAGTCGGACTTTCCGGAGTACGTGTAGGAGAACGCCTGCTTGAACGTGCCTTCATCGCCGATCGGTTTGAGGTTCGACTTCTCGAACTGTTCGCAGAAAAGATCGGCAGCGGCGATGCCGCCCTTTTCCCAGCAGCCGCGCCCCTCGAGCTTGGGCGAGGCGAGGTACTTGATGATCTGCGAAAGCTCGCTCTGCGTGATCGACTTGAACGCGGCGTCCTTGTCGCGGTAGGTTGGTTCGCCCTTCTGCTGCGCCCAGGTCGAGTGCACAGGCCATGCGAGACAGCAGGCGCACACGACGAACAACAACAGGCGTCGGAGCAATACGCGCATGAGTTGGACCCTGACAGACCCGACCATTTCCATCCTTCGCATCCTCGGAAATCCGTGCAAACCGTACTACAATCCGACAGAACTTTGTTTTGTTTGACAAGATTTTTCCACCGCAAAGAACGCAAAGGGCGCAAAGCGCGAGAGTCAATTGCAGGGCCAAGTTCTTTTCGCTTTGCGCTCTTTG
>JAVHLO010000372.1:1028-3872 GCA_031082105.1 Planctomycetota bacterium | reverse complement strand
CGCAGCGGGACAACCCCGAGCACATTGTTGAAAGCCACAGAAACACACAGAAATACACGGAAACGAAAGCGAGAACGCAAGCGATCCAAGAGGCTCAGGAAGATCGTCAACCGGGGCTCTTGACTCGCAGTTTCTTCTTTCCGTCTCCTTCCGTGTGTTTCCGTGTGATTCTGTGGCTCGCGAACAGAGGCGTCAAGATCTTGAATGTTCTTTCAGATCTTGTGGACTCAGGATCCAGAGACCGGCATTGCAGCGCTACTCGGTCAGGGTGAGGACAAAGGCTTTCCACTCGTTTTCAAGGTTTGCCAGGTCGCCGAACATCTCCTTGGCGGCCTCGTAGCCGCCCTGCCCATGCATCTCCCGCTTGGTGTACTCTTCGAATTTGGCTTTGTACTTGCCGCCGTCGAAATGGTGGAAGAAATACACGATGGACCAGGATTGAGAGTACATGCATAGCATGTAGTCGCCGCCCTTCTTTCCGGACTCGCGCAGAGCGGCGGCGTAGTCCATGTTGAAGAACCGATCGAACTTCTCATAGGCGTTGTTACGGATGATCTTCTTGGCCCCGCTGGTGCCGTCGAGGTATCTGTTGTCGGATCCGATGATCCCCAGTTCGAAGCTGCTGCCGTCCGGGCTCCGCTTGAAACTCTCAAAATACGTTGCAATCCCCTCCGTGAACCACCACTGGTTCGATTGCGTCTTTCCCTTAAACACCGTGGCGGCTTGGACGAACTGGTGGGTGCATTCGTGGAATATGACCTGGTACTTCGATCCTTCGGTATACGGGATGAACACGTAGCCCGTCCATGGCTCGAAGTGCCCGCCGGCATACATCGGGCCGCCGCCGAGCTCGACGTACCGTTCACGGTTCTCAAAGATGTAGACCGGCAGAACCTGTTGGGCGAGCCCTTCGAGGCCGCATATCTTGTCGTAGATCTGCATGAAGAGCTTATACAGGTGCTTCGCAACTTCCTCGTACTCCTCGAGTGCGAACGTGGCGGAGCGGCCCGTCGCCTTTTCGGCGAAGAGCAGGTACGGCGGCGAGTCCTTGCACTCGAACTTCTCGCGGCCGAACCGGCCCTGGAATGCGGTGATGGTGTCCCGGACGATCTTGTCGCGTTCGGTGAGCTTCTCGCCTTCGGCGCGCGCGGCGGCCCGCTGTTCCTCGACGGATTTCATCTTCTTGACATACTCCGGCTCTTCCCACTTGTCGCCGAGTTTCTCCCGCCCGAGCATGGCGAGCGCCCCCTCGTTCTGTGGGTCGACCAGCGTCAGCACTTCGCGCAGCTCGCGTTTCATCTCGTGAAGCAAGGTCATGTCACGGCACCATCCGGCCAGCTCGACCTGCTGCTTGGCGTCCTTCGGGGCGAGCGTCCGCTTTCTGGCGACGTACAGGTCAAGCGCCTTCGCGCGCGCCCGCGTGTGCTCCGGCTTTGCCCGGAGAATGGCGAGCAGATCTCCCTCCATCTCGTTCCGGAGGCCGTTGGCTTCCTCGTAGGGGATCACGCTATCGAGCAGGCTTTCGTAATCGCCGGGCCTCACCTTGTCTCTGCGTTCCTTGAGACCTCTCATCACGGGCGTCAAGGTCGTGTCGCCGGCGCCGCCGCTCTCGCCGGTGCCCCCGCCGCCGTCCGTCGGCCCAACGGGGTTATCGCCGTTCTGGCCAAGCAGGAGAAATGCCGCGATGCACAGGACGGCCACGCCGGCGGCGATGAAGAGGTACTTCTTCATGCCGGAGCCTTCCCCCGCGGCGGGCGCCGCCCTGTGTTCGCCCCGGCGGAGCGAGCCGGCGCGTGCGGCGCCGGTACGGCCCGGGCCACTCTTCCCGTGTGTCTTCGAAGCGAGACCAGGCGCCTTCCTGGCGGTCGGGGATTTTGCGGACGGCGGCTCGTGTTTGGCCTGGGGCGCGGCGACCGACGGCTGCGCTTCGCCGACAGGCGCGGTATTCACGGTGCCGCACTTGGGACACTTGAACCGAGCGCCTGGTTGGAGCTTTGCGGCGTTGAACCGCGCGGCGCAACCCGTACATTGGACCACGTTCATTTGCCGGGCTCCTCATTCGTGCCATCGGGCTTCTTGCCTTCGCCGCCGGCCCCCTCGCCCTTCTCCTTTCCCTCTTGATCCTTCTTCTCCCTGTCGGCTTTCTCCTTCTCTTCCTTGGCCTTCCGTATCTTCTCCTGCACCCTGGCCTCCACGAGCTCCTTGTATCGCGGCTCGTCCCGGATATTGTCGAGGTCGGGGTCCTCGCTCATCCACTCGAATTCCTCGTAGCCGGAGGTTACGGTCTTCTCGAGGTATTCAATCGCGAGTTTCTTGTCTCCGCGGAGCGAGTATATGCAGCAAAGATTGTAGAGGGCCGTCTGCTCCTGCGGCTTCTCGGGAGTCATCTTGAGAATCTGTAGGTAGTCCTGCTCAGCCTTTTCCGGCAGGCCGTTCGACAGATAGAGGTATGCGCGCTCCGCAAGCCCGCGCACGGTGAATATCTCGCTCTCCTCCATCACGGCCATCCGCAGGGCGAAGAGCATCCGCGGTTCCACGAGGTTCATGAGCGGGTGGTTCTTGAGGTTCATGCGCGCGAAGGCGTCGAAATCGATGTTGGCGCGGACAAACTCGGATTTCTCGGCGTAGGCCATACCGCGTCCCAGTCTGGCCTCGGGATGGTTCGGATCGAGGAGGACTGCCTTCTCGAAGTCCACGAGCGCCTCCGACACGAGCAGGTCGCGTCTCTTCTTCGCCTCCTCCCGTTTGCGCAGTTCGGCGGCCCGCCGTTCCGCGGCTTCCTTGGCCTTCTCTTCGGGTGTCTTCTCATCCTTCTTTTCGCCATCGGGCTTCTTTTCGCCGGGT
>JAVHLO010000372.1:0-1018 GCA_031082105.1 Planctomycetota bacterium | reverse complement strand
TTCTTCCGGTTTGGGTGGCTCTTCGGTCTTCAGGAAGTGATACCATCCGCGCTGGACGTAGCCTTCCGCCAGAGTCGGGCTGAGTGCGACGGCCTTCTCGATCGCCGCCAACCCTTCGGTCTCCTTCTTCAGCCTGAGCAAGGCCACGCCGAGACCCAGATGGGCGCCCGGATTGTTCGGCTCGAGTTGCGTGGCCTTTTCGAACTCGGCGCGGGCAGGCTCCGGCTCGCCGCCGACTTCCTGGGTGAACCGGCCGTTGCCGAAGACGAAGGTCCTGACAGACCTGGCGAGGAGCGCCCAGCCGAGCGAGATGTGCGCGGTAGCGTTGTCGGGCAGTTCCGCGACGGCCTCCTGGCCGACTCTTTTTGCCTCACCGAACACGCCGCTCCAGGCGTAGATTTGGACCGCTTTGTCGCAGGCGAGCGCCAGCTTCTTTCCGTCGCGCCAGGCTGTCCGGTACTCCTCGAGAGCTTCATCGTGTTTGCCTCGGCTCGTCAGCTCCATACCCTTGGCGTAGTTGCCCATAGGACCGTCGCTCCCCTTGATCCGCTTGAACTCGAAGAGAGCGGCTTCACGGTCACCGATGATATCGTGGAGGAACGACGCGAGAACGAACCGTTTCTCGACGGATTCAGGGTCGAGTGTGGCGGCGCGGAGAAGATCGTCGAGCGCAAGGTCGAACTCCCCCGTGCCGATGTGTTCGCTGCCGCGCAGGAACAGCGCGTCCGGACACAGCGGATTCAATTTCAGCGCCTCCTCCAGGCGCGACATCCGTTCCAGTCCCGCGAGGTCGGCCGCCTCCTCCGCCAGTTTCCGAGCTTTCGCGACGGCCTCCGCGCCCGGGCCGGGCTGGGGTTCGCGTACGGTCCCGGAATCCTGGGCACGTGTCGAGCCGGCTGCAAACGCCAGAACGAGCGCAAAGGCAACTGCAAGTCTATGTGTGCTCATTGACGCCCCCAAGCTCACTGACCATTGGGCATTTCCCATTTATCAGCGGCACTGATTCCTCAATCTCAAA
>JAVHLO010000371.1 GCA_031082105.1 Planctomycetota bacterium | reverse complement strand
TTCCTGACGAAAGGGGTCGGGCGGCACAGGGAGAAGCTGGCGAGTTTCGAGGAGGCGCTGCGTGACGCGCAGATCGCCCGGCTGAACATCGTGAACGTGTCGAGCATATTTCCGCCTCACTGCAAGCTGATCCCGCGGTCGCGCGGCGTCGAAAAGGTGAAGGATGGCGCCATCACGTTCTGTGTCATGTCGCGGAACGAGACCAACGAATACAGGCGTCTGATCGCCGCATCGATCGGTGTGGCGATCCCGGCCGACCGGCACATCTACGGGTACCTTTCCGAGCATCATTCGTTCGGGCAGACCGAGGACGAATCGGGCGACTACGCCGAGGATCTCGCCGCCTCCATGCTTGCCACGATCCTCGGTCTCGACTACGACTCGGGCGCAGACTGGGACGCGAAGAAGGAAATATGGAAGATCAGTGGAAAGATCGTGAAGACGACCAACTGCACGCAATCAGCGATCGGCTGCGCGGGCGGGGTGTGGACGACGGTGGTCGCGGCTGCCGTGTTGCTCCCCTAACCGACGAACCTGTGTTTCAGAAGAAGCCAGAGCGCGACGAAACCGTCCTTCCAGGTGATCTTCTTCCCTTCCTCGTATCCTCTGCCGTTGTACGACACCGCGACCTCAAAGATGCGGAATTTGCGCTTGCAGAACTTGGCCGTCATCTCGGGCTCGATTCCGAACCGGTTCGCCTTCAATTCGAACGATGAGAGCGCCTTCTTCGTGAACGCCTTGTAGCAGGTTTCCATGTCGGTCAGGTTCACGTTGTACATGAGGTTGGTGACGAAGGTCAGGAAGCGGTTGCCCATGTAGTGCCAGAAGAAGAGCACTCTGTGGGGCGCGCCGAGGAACCGCGAGCCGAATACGACGTCCGCGCGTCCGTCCAGGATGGGCGAAATCACGGCTGGGATATCGCATGGATTGTACTCGAGATCGGCATCCTGGATGATGATCAGGTCGCCGGTCGCTTCCCTGAATCCGGTGCGCACGGCCGCGCCCTTGCCTCTGTTCACGGCGTGTTCTATCAGCCGTATCCTGTCCGGCATGGACGCGGCGAGGGTCTTCACCTTGTCGCGTGTCCCGTCGGTCGAACAGTCGTCCACGACGACGAGTTCGCGTTCCACGGGTATCGGCGCATCGAGTACACGCCGCACGATCTCGTCGATCGTCGCAACCTCGTTATAGACGGGCATGACGATCGAGAGCTTCATAGGGCCGGAAACGGTGTTCGGCATCGACAATTGACTCACCTCAATAATCCCGGGTCATCAGAAGAGTGCTGGGGCGGGCCGAGATCGACATCAAAGACCCGCCGATGTCGGCGCCCCTGCGGGCCTCGCCGCGTGGCTCGCGGATGTCATGCTGCCAGAATGGGTATCTGCAAGATTTGCAGTCGGCATACCGATAATATGACTGAGAACTAGTCCCGGCGGTGTTGTTTCTTTTGACCTATCAGCGATGCTGCGTTCCCGCGGTTTTGACGAGCTGGACGAAGTACCGCGCCATATGGCGGGGCCGATCCTGTTCCTGCTGATGGCCCTGGCGATCTACGGTCTCATCGCCTTCGGCATTGTGGATCTTCCGGAACACATCGGCTTTGCATTCGTCGCAATGCTCGTCGTGTATTTTGTGACACTCATAGACATTCGGTTCGGAATCGTCTGCCTCGTCTTCGCCATCGGCCTTTCGCCCGAGGTCGAATACGGCGGCGCCGGCAACTTGCGCCTCGAAGACTTCCTCATGCCCGGCCTTCTGATCGCGTGGCTCACACGGTCGGTCAGCAAGCGGGAGGAGTTCGCATCCACTTCCCTGAAGGCGCCGATCACGATGATACTGGTATTGTCGGTCGTCAGCACGGTCCTTGGCGCGGCTTCGGGAACGGTCGAGTTGCAGCGCGCGTTCTTCCATGTCGGCAAGACGTTCATCTACTACCTGATGATGGTTCTGGTGATGAACAACGTCGATAGCGAGCGCAGCGCATATATCTTCATCATTACAATGGTCGTCGTTGCGGTAGCCACGGCGCTCCATGGCTACGGGACATTCGCTCTGGGCGACGGCAGCAAGGTCTCCGGACCGTTCGGGGAGAGCTCGAACATACTCGGCGGATACTTGATATTCCACTTGGCGCTCATCGTCGGCCTCGCGTTCGGAGTACCGAGAATCCTCCATAAGGTCATTCTGGGCGTCTGCTTCTTCGTCGTCTTCAAAGCGTTTTTGCATACGATGTCGCGCACGTCCTACGTGGCGCTGCTGCTGGGGGTCGGGGTCTTTGCAGTAATGAAGAGACGGACAGTCCTGATCGCCATGTTCCTCTTCCTTGTGGTCGTTCCCGTGATCGTTCCGTCCGACGTGCTTGACAGGGCCGCCACCATACTGGACGTTCTCGGCCCGAAGCCGCCTTCATCGTGGAACGCGCGTGTCGCCGGATGGACCAAGTACGGCAGAACCCTGATGACCGACCCGCTGCTGGGGAGGGGCGTCGGATCCATCAAACTCGCTGACGTCGACAACGAGTACATGAAGGTACTTGTTGAAACCGGCCTGCTCGGTTCGCTGGCGTTCTTCTGGCTGCTGTATGCGATGGCCAAGCTGTCGTTATCGACCTACGAGAAAGCGAAGAACAATCCGCTGCTCGGGGCCTACTGCCTGGGCTACCTGGGCGCGCTGTTCACGCTGGCCGTGCACGGGCTGGGCGCGACGAGTTTCACCACGATCCGGACCATGGAACCGCTGATGGTGGCCACAGGCGTGCTTGTGGCAATAAACAACAACTACGACAAGTGGCACGCACGGCAGCCGAAGGAGACGACTTCCGCCTTCGAGCTCGGATCGCCCCTGAGACCTGTGCCTTTACAGGGGCGCGTACTCCATCGCCGGTTCTAGGCCGCACAAAACTCACCGGTTCCGCATGATAGCACCAGGATCCAGAATGGTCAAGCAAACCGAGCCATGGGTTCAAGAGTTCATCGACTACATGGCATGCGAACGGGGCAGCTCCGTCAACACGCTGGCCGCATACCAGTCCGACCTGGCCAAGGTGGCGAGTTTTCTCCGGGCACACCGGGGCATCTCGATCGAGGAGGTCAAGCCCGCCGACGTTGTTGCGTTCATCAAGGAACAGCAGCGGGCAGGGCGGTCGCTGTCGAGCACGGCCCGCACGCTCGCCGCGTTGAGGGTGTTCACTCGATTCCTGCAATCGGAGGGCAGAACCCGGACCGATCCTCTCTCTTCGATGGAATCGTTGCGTCCGGGACGACGGCTGCCCGCCCCGGCCGCCGACGCGGAGGTGATCCGCTTGCTTGCCGCCGCAGCCGGGTCGAAGCGCGACCGCCTGCGCAATGTCGCAATCCTGGAAACGATGTACGCGACCGGCGCGCGGGTGTCCGAGGTGACGGGGCTGAGGATCAGCGACATCAACCTCGACCTTGGCTACGTCAAGTATTTCGGGAAAGGTTCCAAGGAACGGGTCGTACCGCTGGGCAAGAAGGCCGTTACCGCCATTCGGGAGTATCTTTCACTACGGCAGGCCGGCGCGCCGGGCCCGACGGGCATCCGCGAGTCCCAGTTCCTCTTCCCTGGAAGGGGGGGAAGAAGGATGCGGCGCGAGACAATCTGGCGGTTGTTGCGCAGAAGCTCACTCGGTGCCGGTCTGCGTAGAAACGTCCACCCGCACACGCTGAGACACTCTTTCGCAACAATACTGCTCCGAAACGGAATGGACCTTCGTTACGTGCAGGAGCTTCTCGGGCACGCAAGCGTGTCCACGACACAAATCTATACGCACGTGGACAGTGAGCGCCTGCGCGAGATACACCATCGGTTTCATCCCCGGGCATGAGAAGAGTGCCCGTCGAGAGATCGTTCCATGTCCGACAATGATCCCCCGCTTGAAGTCCTCATAATTCTCG
>JAVHLO010000370.1 GCA_031082105.1 Planctomycetota bacterium | reverse complement strand
GGTGGGTGGGGCACCCCGAATGGAACGCAATCCTGCCTGCGTACGCGCGCTGCGTGCGCATTACCCGCGACCAGCAGGAGAGATTCAACATCGACCCGAGCTTTTTTGAAGAACCCGCCGAGGTCCGTCTCGGCCTCTTCAGGATTGAACTGCAGCGTCCGCCAGCCTTCCATCTGTGTCTCGATGTCTTCCACCATTTCGTGCGGGCTCTGGTATCTGAAGTCCTTGTCCTTGGACATCATCCGCTCTATGAAGTAGTGCATGTGTTTCGAGATCTTGCGGCTCTTGACCTCGGCCGAGTCGAGGCTCTCGAGCACCTGCTTGGCCATGATCTCCTGGTTGTCCGAACCGGAGAACGGCAGCTTTCCGACGGCCATGTGATAGAGGGTGGCTCCGAGCGCATAGATATCGCTCCTGATATCGAGCGCGGCCTCGCCCTGCGCCTGCTCGGGCGACATGTACTGGGGCGTGCCGCACGTCACCTCTTCAACGACCGCACCGGCCGCGGGCCCGCCCAGCGGCTTCGCAAAACCCAGGTCGCAGAGTTTGACGACGCCGTCGGGAGTGACGAGCACGTTGTCCGGCTTTACGTCCCGGTGCACGATCCCGTTGTCCTGGATGTAGGCCAATGCGCGGGCCATCTGGAGCACGATGTCCAGCGAAGTCTCTTCCGAAAGCGAGCCCGCCTCATCGAGCATGTTCTGGACCGAACGGCCCTCGATGTACTCCATTGCCAGGAAGTGGAGGCTGTTCGCCGTCCCGTGGTCGTATCCCTTGACGATGTTGACGTGGTCGAACTTGACGAGCAGCTCCGATTCGCGCACGAACCGCTGGAGGAACAGCTCGTTCTTTGCGTGGTGGGGGAACAGTATCTTCAAGGCCACCTGTCTGTTTTTGTTCTTCGAATCGAGCGCGAGGAAGACGGTGGCCATCCCGCCCATGCCGAGCTTTCCGGTGATCTTGTATCCGGGTATGGGGTCGGGCGGCTGTGCGGGCTTGGCCTGCGGCGGCGGCGGCGCGGCGTGCGCGGGCTTGCCTGGCGCGGCCGTGAGCACGATCCTGGAAGAATCGCGTCTCGGCGGGACGGCCCCGGGCGGAGCGGCCGCGGCAGGCCTTGCCTGGGACGGCGCAGCGTGACCCGCGGCGGGCACGCCGGCCTGCGAGGGACGTTGGATCGATTGCGTGCCGTGCTGGGGAGCGCCGTGCGCGGCGGAGGACTGATGCTGAGTCGGTTGACCCGCGGCGGCGGCGGTTGGAGTCGGCGTCCTCTGAGCGGCCGGCGCCTGATGGGCTGCTGCGGGCGCCGGTTGGGACGGCTTCTGCGGCAGCGGCGTGTGGACATGCGTCCCGGGGGCGGCTGCCGCGGGTTGCGCAACGTGGGCCGACGAGGAGCTCGGCTTGCCCGCGACGGCTGCGACGGGCTGCGGGGCGGGCGGGACAGGCTTGGCGGTCGCCTGGCCAGCAGGCCGTTCGCTCGATGCCTGGGAACACAGCTTCGTCGCCTGCTCGGCGGTGATCAGCCCCTGTTCGACGAATACTTCGGAAACTGTCTTGACGGTTCGCTGCTGGGCAAGCGTATGCACCACGCGCAAGCAGTCGATCGCCTGCTGTTTCTGAACCAGGCCGGTTCGGATCGCCAGATTCGCCAGTTCGACGTCCGCAGGTGTCGTCATGGGGTAAGCTCACCTCGAGAGCGGGCGGTGTCATGCACCTCGACAAACAGCCTGTGCGCTCGTTTGGCTCGCGGCGGATTCGGACAACGCGAGGCAAAGATCTTATTCTACTGGAAGCGTGGAACGTTGTCAAATGAAACCGTGCCGATGCGACCGGATTTGTGTTGACACGAGTATTGGGGTGCGCTATAATGCGAACCGAATTGCGCGTGCGCGCGTCTTTGCGCGCGCCGATGTTGACCATGACTGAGGTGGCCCGGACCATGGCGAAGCTTCGAATGGAACTTGCGAGACTGGTCATTTCCGAGAACAGTCCCGAGCAGATAATATTCCTGCGCGAGACGGAAGGGCAGAAGCGCGGGTTTTCGATCAGGATCGGAGTGTGGGAAGCGCTTGCGATCGACAGGAAGTTGAGGAACACGCAGACGCCCCGCCCGATGACGCACGACCTGCTCGAGAATGTCCTCAAGAACATGGGCGCGAAGCTGACGGAGATCGTCGTTACACAGTTGAAGGACGACACGTTCTACGCGAAGCTGGTGCTCTCGCTGGACGGCAAGCAGGTGGAGGTGGACGCCCGGCCGAGCGATGCCATAGCGCTTGCGATCCACATGAAATCGCCGATATATGTTGAGGAGGAAGTGTTGACGGCTGCGACGCCGCCGGACTAGCGCCAACGCCGGTGGTTCGCTATCTCGTTTGCAGCCGCTCGATCATGATGAGACCCTCAGGTCCCCACGTATTCGCCGTTCGCTGGCTATACGCCGACACATGATAGGCGTTTCAGTGCCCAAGTCGAGAGACAATAGCATATTCAAAGATGTGACCCCTACCTCGCGCGTGCATCAGGTGCAATGTCATGTCACACTCTGCCGTACGGCCTCGACCAGGCTGCGGCGACCGGATGCTGTATTCGCAGTGGTTTGACCATATGTGGGCGCAGTAACAAAACGCCGTCCGGAAGTCAAACAGTTCTTCTTCCTGAATCGAGGTCTGACCCCTTCCGCCCTCCGCTCCGGCCTGAAAAATTACCTCTGTTTTCGGCTGTCGAGCAGCGATTCTTCATGAATTCTGGCTGCTCAAATTCGCTGGACCGGCACACCGGTACACACACTAGGCTAAGGCCCCAAGGGAATCTCGCCCTCTAGAAGCATCCTCTTCCGTTTTTCGTATGCCTCGATGTCGAAGGTTGGCGCATCTGCGTCGGGAGGATAGAAGGGACCGCCCGACAAGCCGACCCACACTGAAGGGTCTAGCGTCCCTCGAGTTTCACGGCGTATGTCCAAGATACTCTCGACGAAGACAGGTCTGTCCTTGCTTTTGTTCCACCATTCAGTCCACCACTTTTTCAGCTCGGCAAGATCCACACCTCCCAATCTGCGGGGATCGGAAACCAGCGGACAGGTCACCCCAGTCATTCTTACGAGAATGGCATTCGCGGTCTTGCTTCGGTCACGTCGAGTATCTGAGAGGAGCGAACTATCATCCATTGCCGATATTGCCCACGGCACGAGAAGGCGGAACAGGTTCCTGGAATTCCTGATACGACGGTATGGAATAGTCATGAACAGTGAACGATACTCTCTCTCAAACATGCCAATCTCACGTGTCAGTTGGCTGAGAATCGCCTCTGATTGCGTGCTATCGCCAAGTTGATATAGGACCAGCATCCTGTCTTCTTTGCTGATCAGACCAAGCTCGAAAGCATGTTGAACATCACCAGCAAGCACACCATATTCTTCCTCACCAATCAGCCATGCCGACCGCGAAGACAGAAGCTTGTCACCGTCACTGAGAAGGAACTTCCGCGCAGTCTCAGCAGCTACGGCACTAGGAATTTCCGACAGCAGTTCCATCGCGCGAGCTCTCGCATCGTCCTGCGGATCCTGGGGAACCACAGGCTGATTCAAGATACTCATCAAGTAGGGAACGGCCTTGCTTCCCGCCCTTCGCAACTCTTCCGAATGCGCATTCCGCCTAAAGAGGGCATTGTTCTTGCCTGGGAAATGCCAGGTCTCCATCAGGAAGGGATCATGCAGCAGGTCCGCAAGCTTCTCTAGGCGAATCTGCTCTGGCGTCTTTCTCGGTCTGGATACCCAAAACACAACCGCTAGCGCGATCAGCACCAGTACGACCATTGACGAGACCAGGACTGCTCTTCGACCGAATCTCATGCTTCTGTCTATCCTTCCTCACTTCGCGTACTACTCGAAGCATTAGGGGTCAGGTCGACACTATACACTTAATGGTCCC
>JAVHLO010000036.1 GCA_031082105.1 Planctomycetota bacterium | reverse complement strand
AAGGCCGCAGCCGCGATCCCGACCGCAGTCGGGGCCCCTTTGCTAAGGGGGACTCTGCGATCCAGGCTACTTCGCCGTCGTGAACTTCAGGATGAACGGCTTGAGCGGCAGTTCGATGTCGCCGGCCGAGCGGAAGCCCTTCTTCGACTCGCTGTTCAGGCTGAGGGCGTACGTCTTGCCGGGTTCGAGCTTGCCGAGTTTTATGACGAACGTCCTCGCATCAGCGAACGACGCGCCACCCTCGACGGGCGGGAACTCGCCGTCGTCGGCCGGGCAGATGGAATACGAGTCGCGGTTCATGTCGCGGTCGAACTTGATCGCAATCTTGCCGACGTCGACGGGCACGTCGCCGGCCGCGTTGCCGGGCTCCGTGGAAGCGACGTTCGGGGCGGTCGGCTTGGCGGCTCCTTCGTCCCTGTTGCCCATTGCGCCCTTGAACCGCTCCGTTATGTCGAAGTAGAACGCGCGCTTGGCGCCGCAATTCCGACAGACTGCGTTCAAGATGTCGAACATCTTGTCGTCTTTGCTCTTCAGTTCCTGCTTCTTGACGTCAAACGCGCCGCCGCAATCACACTTCTGTCCCGCAATGTATTCGTATTCCGCGTCGATCGTCTTCACGACAAGCGCGTCTTCGAAGCTGGAGCCCTTCTTCGTGGACTCCGGCTGTTCCTTGGGCTTGTCGTCGCCAAAGAGCTCCTCGTCCGGATCCTTCGTGGTCTTCGGCTTGTCGGGCTTCGTCGGATTCTTGAATGCCTCTTCATCCTTGTCGAACCCGCCGGTCAGGACAGAGAGCGGTTTGTCGCGCTTCACGACCTCCCAATCCCGGAAGGTACAGACCTGCCGGACCGTCACAGCGCCCATCGCGGTGGACACGGCCGTGTCGATGGCGATTTGCGAAATGACCGGTATCCCGTTGACCTCGGCATAGACGTTCGTCCGGGCCTCTTCGGTGGTGGCCCCGTCGCCGCTGTCGGTGCGCTTCGACGATCCCGCGATGAGCCAGATATCGCCGGCCTTCTGGTGTTTAAGTTCGATATTGGCCTCGCCGCCGGAATCGTCCTTCGCGCGCAGCTTCGTTATCCGGAAGTCGTTCGCGATGGTGACGTAAAGGACGCTGTAGCCCAGTCTCTTGACCAGTTCGGCGCTCTTAGGTTTGAGCTTCATCTTGTAGCCTTCATCCGTCTTCACGGTCGTGACATTGTGGCTCTTGAAGACGTTGAACGTGTTCTGTGTGGTCTCGTTCTCGAGCGCGCGGCGGAATTCGCCCATGACCAGCCCCATCCCTTCCATCGAGACGTACTCGGTCTCGATATCGATCTCGTTGGGGCTGAGGATCCCGTTGTTGTCGGCGTCCTTCCACCTGTATGACAGCACACCCTGGGCCGTACCGGGGAACGTACTCGAAGTGATCTCGAGATCAATCCTGCAACTGATGGCGCTCACATAGCGCACGATCGAGGCGGTGTCGCCGTTCTTCTCCATGATTTTGGGGATGACCTCCCTGGAGACCGGGTCCCAAGATCCGCCGGTCTTCGTCGCTTCCTCGTCCGCCGCGAGGTAGCCCATGCTGCCCGCAGAGAAGATCAAAGCAGTCATCATGAAGACGATCCATGCCTGTCTACCAACACACATCTCAAGACCTCCTAACAGATGGAAACACGACTCTTTTATGACACCCGAAGCCCAACAACCCCCTGAATTCCAAGGCCGCAGCCGCGATCCCGACGGCGGTCGGGATGCCAGGGGGGACTTCCGACCCCGGCTCGCAGTAGCGCTGTCCCCGGCGCGTTACCGTTGTCGCCTCTCTGCAAACGCCCCACAATCCCCATCGGGTCCACGGGCACAGGCGAGACGCCTGTGCTACATTTACTACTCGCCGGTCGTGAACTCAAAGATGACCGGTTCGAGCGGCACTTCGATATTCCCTGCGCTGCGGAATCCTTTCTTCGTCGGGCTATTCAGCATGAAGGCGTATTTCTTCTTCGCTTCGAGCTTGCCGACCTTGATGACGAGGGTTTTTGCGTCCGAAAAGACCGCCTCTTCGACCAGCGGGAACTCACCGATCTCCGCGGGGCAAATGGAGAATTTCTCGCGATTCATGGGCTGGTCGAAACGCACGATGATCTTCCCGACATCACGGGCGACGCAGCCGGCGCCGTTGGCCGGTTCCGATCCGACGATCTTGGGCGCTGGTTGCCGTGCAGCCACAAGCTCGCCCGTCTCGTTGCGCGGAACCCCGCCTTCCGCGGGTTTCTCGTCCGCGCCCGGTTCCTTCTTCTCGGGCTGCTTCGGCGGCGTCTGCTTGTCCGTGCCCTCGCGGAACAGTTCCTCGTCGGGATCAACCTTCCCACCAGGCTTCCTGCCATCCTTGGGCTGGTCTTCGAAGAGGCCCGCGTCCTCCTTGATGCCTGCGCCGACCAGCGGCAATGGGTCCTTGCGCAGCTCGATATCCCAGTCGTCAAACGCCCACTCCTGTTCGATCGTGGTCCGTCCGGCCAACGTCGCGACCGACAGGTGACAGACGATCGTCTGCGGGACGTATTGCCCGTTCTGTGTGAAGTACTCGATCGTCTTGTCCTCGTAGGTCGACCCGCCGCCCGCCTCGTTGACCTGCCGCTTGTGCCCGGACTGATACCATTTCCCGCCGAGTTTGGTGTACTTGAATTCGGTGACGGCCTCGCAGCCGTCGTCGGTCTTCGACCTCAGGCGCGTTGTGCGGAAATCGTCCGATACGGTCAGGTACGCCTCGGTGTAGCCGAACTTCTCCAGCGCCTCCTTTTTCTTCCTGGGCTTTAGCTGCATCTTGTAGCCCTCGTCCACCTTGACCGACCTCACGTGGTGCATCCTGAACATATTGAAAGAGGTGATACCGAGGTCCTTCTTTAACTTGCCTGTGATATCAGTGAGGAACCGCTCGACACCTTCGCCTGAGGAGTACGAAAGCTCGATCTCGATCTCCTTGTCTTCGAGCACGCCGTTGCCGTCCTTGTCCTCCCAGCAGTAGTCAATGGTCCCATAGAGCGGTTCTTTGAAGTCGACGGAGGTGAATTTGACGTTCACCTTGCATGAGACCTTGCGGACGAACCGGATGATCGTGCCGGTATCGCAGCTTGCTTCGAGGATCTTCGGAATGATCTTGTCCGAGAGCTCATCCCATTCCGGCCGCCCCTTGTCTTCGTCTTTCTTCTCTTCCGCGCCGAGCCCCGGGACGACCATGACGAAGGCCAGCACCAGAGCGAACAAGGCCGGAACAAACGTGTTTCTGTTTTGCATCCTGGTTTCTCCAACATGTTCTCTACATTGGGAGCCGAACCCGCTACCTGCTCGTCCCCGCGGTCGTGAACGAGATGGTGAACGGCTGGAGCGGTCTTTCAATCGATCCGGCCGCACGGAACCCCTTTTTCGACGGGCTGTTCAGTCGAAGCGCATAGGTCTTGCCGGGCTCCAGCTTGCCGATTCCCAGCACGAAGGTCCGCGCATCCTTGAATGCGGCCTCTCCCTCGACCGGCGGGAAGTCGCCATCATCCGCAAGGCAGACCGAGAAGCTGTCCCGGACCATGTCCTGGTCGAATTTGATGACGATCCTGCTGACGTCCGGGGCGACATCGCTCGCGCCGTTGGCAGGCTCGGTGGAGACCACCAGCGGCGCGGCCTGCGCGCCCGCAAGGGACGGGAACCCCAGCAGACACATGAGCAGACCCACACAGGTCACAGTCACAGCCAGAATCCTCTTGTCCAAGATCGATCTCCTCCAGCAAGACGAACAGGCAGTCTCTACAAGTGCCTGACCATCTCACGGATTGAAAGACCGGAAAGTGCGACACGAGACCGCCCTATCGTGTCAAGCCTGAATCTATCATCTCTCCCAGCGCGAGTCAAGGTTTTCCCCACGGCGTACCGCACGCCGAAGTTGCAGGGTCCAGGGATCAACAACCGATACGACATTGAGCAATTGGCATGCCGTCATGGGACGCTCCGGCCGGCGCGTCCGCGCATAATCCTTTCGGCAGACCCGGCTTGCGCGGGGACAGTGAGAACGAAGATCGCGGACTGTACGGCTGCAACGGTTCGTTGCAGAAAGCGCAGGCCGGAAGCGGGCAGTGGAGTTGATGCCCTGCCGAAAGGCGGCGGAGAGTCGTTGCCGACCTGGCAGTCTGTCCGAGTAACGCAGTTTGTAGTAAGGCACGAAGCCGCAGCGGAGTGCCGTCGTTTCTCGGAAGAAGACGCCACTCCGGCTGCGGCCTCCGTGGCTTGCTACAAACTTGACAGTCTGTCGCGCGTCACCGCCCTTCGACCTGTTTCTCCTTCGCCTTGAACGCCTTCTCCGCGGTGACATAGTCGGTCCTCTCGCGCCGCTTCTTGCACTTGTCGCACGGGACACAGTCCTTGCCCTTGCAGACATTGCAGGTATCCCATCCTTCATCATCGCTCTTTCCGCAACTTACGCACTTCCGTGGCAGCCCGTCGCAGATGGGGCAGGGGAGCCAACCCAACTTTTGGTCACGGACGATCTCCACCCCGCAAGTGGTGCACACAGAGCCCCCGCAAAGGTTATAGAAGTCGAGTCTGCAGTGTTGACAATTCTTCCCCGCCGCGCCGGTACGCACGCGACCCTTTCCACAGCGGGTGTTGGAACAAGGGAACCGCCCGCAGCAGCCGCAGAACGCGCACTGGGTCCTGCAGGTCTCCACCAGGCCGGCAAGACTGAATCCAGTCGTGCCCCTGCACTGTTCGTTGAATGCGCTGAAATCGTTGATAGGCGCATCCTTCGACGCCCGGCTGAACTCCACGAGCAGGCCCAGGGTCTTCTCGTGCGACCCTTGCCCGAACGCCTCCAGTGCCTGCGCGAGCACCTCAACGGCATTCTTGCCGGTCGACGCGCCCGGACCCGGCGTCGGGTCGTCGGGTCCGGCCCCGTCCCCCAGTGCGATGCGCGTGGTCCAGTAGGCCATGTCGATCCCGTCCTTCTCGGCCTTGGCGCAGAACCGCTTCGTATCATCGACCCTTCCGCCGGCCATGTAGTAGCCCGCGATCGCATCGTACGATTCCTTGTTCCCCTCTTCGATGAGCGACGTCAGCGTCTCCGGCGCGAGGCTGTGGATGCCGAAGGTCTTGACGGCGTCACCGACCTTCAGCGCGACCTCATTCCCCTCGGCTCTCTCGACCGTCCCGGTCAGGCTCTCGATGCGGAGCCGGACCGTGACCTTGCCGCCGATCTGGGCCGCGAAGTGCGCGATCACCTTGTCCCGCACGGCAACCGCCCTCTGGAGGTCCTGCGCAAGCCGGTCGTATTCGACGAAGATACGCTCCTGCGGCAAGGCGGCCCGCGCGATATCGTAGTTGGACGAAGCGGCATAGTCTTCGTGTTTCTTGAGGGCCTCGTCCACCTGCCCCTTCTGTATCAGCTTTGCGATCTCATCGCGCAGGATCGGCAGGTATTTCTCCACCCTCACGAGCGCCGCGGGTCCCTGCGCCCGGATCTTCTGCGACATATCGGAGATCTTCCTCTCGATCTCACCGGCCATTTCCGGCGATGCGCAGGCCTTCTGTTGCCTGTACAGGGCGAGTGCCCGGCCATAGCACTGGGCCTGGGCCGCGGCTTCCGCGCTCCGGCGGCATTCCTCCAGGGACTCCTTGATCCGAACGCGAATCTGCTCTTTCTGGGTCTTGATCTTCTTTGCGGCCTGCGAACCGGCGAGGGCCGGCGGGAACTCGTTCAGCAGCGCGCACGCGGCCCCGAGATCCCCGCCCGCAACGAGCACCTGATAGCCGGCCTCGATTGCGAGGTATTTTTTTTCGCCCGCCTCGTCCAGCTTCGTCTGGAGGGCCGCGCGGCGGCGCACGAGGTCCGCGTGCCATTCCGTGCCTTCGAGCGCGGTTACGGCCTGAGAAAGGACTTCCATGGTGAAGTCGTACTTCTCAGGGTTGCGGTCCGCAAAGTCAATCGCCTCCTGATAGGTCTTGACCTTCGCCGCGCGGACGGTCTCCGCCTCCTTCTTCTTCCGGGCTTCCTCCTCGCGGTCGGCGGCAAGGCGCTCGGCGCGCGGGTCGACGGTCGTCGTCTTCAGCTCGGGAGACTTGTCCGGCGCGGCGTCACCGTCCCGGAAAATGAGCGCGAGAATGACTATGCCCACCAGGACGCCCGCGACGCCCAGAACGACAGCGAGAACGCTCTTCTTCCGGCGGGAGACGTCCTCATACCGCTCCCCGGCCGCCGCCAGCGCCTGGGCATGCACGCCCGCCGGACTGAGCTCCGGACCGCGCCCGGGAACCGGCGCCGCCGGGGCTTGACGCAGCCGGCCCTGCGCAGTCAGGAGCGCGCCCACCTCCTGGGCAGTGAGGATTCCGCGCTCTACCATTATCTGGCCCAGGGGACGTGCCTTCACCGAGGGCTTGTTCAACTCGTCCTTCTGGAGTTGCAGGCATTCGCGAATCTGTTCTTCGGTTGCGAACCCGTTCGCAATCACCAGCTTCCCGAAGACCTTCGCAGTCTCGTGGATCTCCGTCCGACGCTGCGCGTCCAGCACCTGCTTCACCTGCGTTTCAGTCAGGAAACCCATGTCCCGGAGGATCTGGCCGATCGACCGGCTTCTGCCCTGGCTGCGCTCCGCCTCCTGGAGTTTGAGGCACATGTCCACCTGCTCGCGCCGCACAAAAAGCGCGCTGCAGGCGATTTTGCAGAAAAGAAGCTCTCCCTTGTCCTGCACGTGAAACCCTCCGCAAGTGTCGCCACTGATGGTCTGGTCCTTCAAGCCCCGGTCACTGTAGCAAATGCGCCGCGCCAAGTCAACACCTGGACAGAGACACAGAGAAATCTCCACGATGGTGACGCCGTCCTCAGTTCTATTGTCTGCGTCTCCGTGGCTCTGTGGCTATTTTGGTTGCGGCTGCGCTGCGCCAGGTGTTTCCGTGTGATTCCGCGGGTTGGACGGAACCGGAGATTGTCTTGAATTGTATCAATAATTGTGGTAGCATCCGCGTTGTTGAATTGGTGACCTATGTCGAATACCCCGGACCAACTCATCGGCAAAACGGTCGGCAAATGCCGGATCCTGAAACTGCTCGGTCGCGGCGGGATGGGAGCGGTATACCTCGGCAAGCACCTTACACTCAACAAGCCGGTCGCGGTGAAGATCCTGCCCCCGACCTCGGACGACCCGCAGCAGACGCTGGTGAAGCGGTTCGTCCGCGAGGCGCAGCAGGCCGCGAAGCTCGAACACACGAACGTCGTGCAGGTCTACGACGTGGGTCTCCAGTCCGGCATCTACTACATCGTGATGCAGTACATCGCGGGCCAGACCGTCGAGGACATTGTGCACAAGCGCGGCCGGCTGCCGGTAGCCGAGGCGTTGCCCCTGGCGCACCAGGCGGCGCTCGGGCTGGCCGCTGCGCACGAGCACAAGATCATCCACCGTGACATCAAACCGTCGAACCTGCTTGTGGACACCTCCGGCCGATTGAAGGTCGCCGACTTCGGCCTATCGCGCGAGGTCCATTCCGACAGCTCACTCTCGCAGACGGGCCAGATACTTGGCACGCCGAAGTTCATGTCGCCCGAGCAGGCGCGCGGCGAGCGGGAAGTGGACGCACGGGCCGATATCTACTCGCTCGGCGCGACGCTGTTCTACATGGTCACGGGGCGCGCGGTATTCGAGGGCGAGACCCCGATCTCGGTCGTGATAAAGCACGTCACGGATCCGCCTCCACTTCTCAGCTCGGTTCTGCCGGGCGTGCCGGCGGAGCTCGAAGCGATCCTGCGCCGGATGCTTGCCAAGAGCCCGGCGGAGCGCTACTCGGATTGTTACGCGCTGGCGGCCGACCTTGCCGCGCTGATGGCGAAGATGGGCGTTGCCGTGGACATGTCAAGCGCGGGCCACGGCCGTTCGCCGTTCGCTGCGGGCGCGGCATCGCATACCGATCCCACGACGGTCGCCCCTGATTCCGTAACGGTCATGTCCAAGGGCGCCGCAGGATCTTCGCACGGGAACGTCACGCCGATCATGCACACGACCCCCGTGTCGTTGCCGACCCCGGGACCGCCGGGCACAGGAGTCACGTCGGCCACCGCAGCCACGATGCCCGGCCTGGTCGCACCGCGAAGACGCTGGCCCTGGATCCTGCTCGGCGCGGGCGCAGTTGCAGTGGTGATAATCGGACTTCTTGTCCTCAACTCGCTGAAGAACATGCCGTCTCGTCGGGCCCTTTCCGCTGCGGAGACATGGTTCAAGGACAATCCGACGGAATACAAGGAGGCCGTCCACAAGTACAAAGAAGTCGCAACCATGTACCCGGGCACGGACGCCGCCGCCAAGGCGAACAAGCGCGCCGACCAGGTGCTCACAGACTGGGAGAAGGATGCGAAGGAGGAGGCCGACTCGCGCATCAAGCAGGCGAAGGAACAGGAGGCCAAGGGCAAACTCCGCGAAGCGGTCGGCACGCTGCGCGCCTACCCCGAGGCCTTCGCCGATTCCGCCGCCGCAAAGGAGGTCGCAGGCGAATTGAAACGCGTGACGGACGAGTTCTACAAGAAGTCGGTCGCCGCGCGCGAGGAGGAGTTCATCGCCTGCATGATGCGCCAGGACATGGAAGCAGCCATGAAGTACGTGGACCCCGAGTGGCTGCGGATCGAGGGGCGTCAGAACGTGGAGAACGGTCTCAAGATCATCAGCGCGGTCGGGAAGCTCATGCGGGCGGAGATTTCGGTCGTGGAGGTACTGTTGACCGAGGACTCCGAGCGCGCGACGGCTCACATCGAGCTCAAGGTCGGCGACAAGCCCCCGACCCGGCCCGAGCCGCAGGAATGGGTCCGGCGCGAAAACGAATGGTATGTCACCAAGTCCGGCAAGTCGCCGGGCAAAGATGCCGCCGCCGAACTGAAACGCGTGGCGGAGACGATCCACAAGAAGGCGGTCGCGGGGCGCGCACAGGCCTTCGTCCAGTGTTCGATGCGGCAGGAAATGGACGCCGCCATGAAGTTCGTGGACCCGGAATGGCTGCGGACCGAGAGCCGCGAGAGCGTGGAGAGCGCGCTCAAGCTCGCCGGCGGTGTCGCAAAGTTCATGCGGGCCGAGGTGTCGGTTGTGGAAGTCCAGCTGCAGGAGGGGGCCGAGCGCGCAACGGTCACACTGGAGATCAAGGTTGCCGACAGGACCCCGCACAGGCCGCCCCAGCAGGAATGGGTTCGCCGCGACAACGAGTGGTATCTCACCAGGGCCCGCAAGGCGATTGACAAACCCGACCGGCCCATCAAGACCCCGCCCGACAAACCGCCACGGTAGTTCAATGACGCAACCGAACGCATCTCGAGCACGAGGCCTTGACCTGTTCGCGGCGAGCGCGGCTGCGCTGCTGATGGAGCTCGCGTGCATCCGCTGGATATCCGCGAACGTGCGGCTCGTCGCGTACTCGGTCAACATCATCCTCATCGGCGCATTCCTCGGGCTTGGGTTGGGGTTCCTCTCTTCCCGTCGAGACTGGCGCCGGTTTCTCGTCCCTCTGCTCCTCCTCCTGGCGGTCGCCATCGCGCTCTTCCGCCGCGTGGGCACGACCGTGCCAAAGGAGGCGATTGATGTGTGGTCGTCGTTCGGCCTTGATGCGGTCACCCTCCTGGCGCGGCATGTCCCGTTCCAGCCGATAATAATCTTTTTTTTCGCATTGGTGGTACTGATCCACGTTCCCCCGGGTCAGATGATCGGCAGGCTCATGGAGGGGATGTCTCCGCTCACGGCGTACGCCATCAACATCGCCGGAAGCATCGCGGGCGTTGCCGCGTTCGCATCTATGGGCGCGCTGGGGTGCGGGCCGCCGGTGTGGCTGGCGACGACGTTGATTCTCATACTCTTTCTCTTACGCGACCGGCGGCTGCTTCTTGGCGTCAGCGCCCTTTTCGGAGTCGCTGTTCTTGCATTCACCGTGGTCGAAGACCGCGGCACGGTCTGGTCGCCGTACCAGAAAATAACCATCCGCGAGCGCGCGGCCGGGTTCGATCTCTACGTGAACGACGACCGACACCAGTTTGCGCTGGATCTTCGTCCCGCCGTAACGGGACCCACAGAAATCGAATGGCGGCGTGTCTACGATTTCCCGTACAGGGCCGCCCGGACGCTGGACAACGTGCTCATCGTGGGCGCGGGGTCGGGCAACGACGCCGCGGCGGCATTGAGAAACGGAGCGAGGCACGTCGATGCGGTGGATATCGACCCCGAGATACTGCGGATCGGCCGCGACCGCCACCCCGAGCGGCCGTACAGCAATCCGCGCGTGACGGTCCACGTCGACGACGCCCGCGCGTTCTTCAAGCGCGCCGGGCCAAAATACGATCTCATCGTGTTCGCGTACCTCGACTCGCACGCGCTCTTCTCGAACATGGCCAATGTGCGGTTGGACGAATACGTCTACACGCGGGAGTCGTTCAAGGAGGCCCACGCCAGGCTGTACCCGGGCGGGACCATGTGTGTCGTCTTCTGCGCGACGAAAGACTGGATTCGGGCGAAGCTCGTCCGCCTTCTCACGGATGCTGCAGGTCGGCGGCCGCAGATGACGGTCATGAAACCCCAAGGGGTGGACACGACTATCCTCTGGACAGGACCTGAAGCGGCGCCCGACAGGACCGATTCGAGCGAATGCGGGTCCGGGTGGATCGAGGTCCCCTGCGACGACTGGCCGTTCCTGTACCTTGAGAGGCGCGCGTTCCCGGTCGAGTACCTGCCGGTGCTGGGAGTGGTTCTGCTCATCGCGATTGCGACCCTGGCCGGTTCGGTCGCACTCGGGCGCGGAAAGGCCGGCAAGTCCGCGATCGTCCCGTCGTCGGAGCAAGGCGCGGGAGTCGGTCTGAAGCCGGCGGCGTCGACAACTTCCACGTTCACTTTCTTCCTGCTCGGTGCGGGGTTCATGCTCCTCGAGACGTTGAGCATCACGCGGTTCGCGCTGCTCGCGGGCTCGACATGGATCATAACGTCGGTGACCGTCGCGGCGATTCTCCTTGTGGCGCTCATTTCGACCTGGATCGCGTCGCGGTTCGAGCGGCCGGGACCGCGCCTCGCGCTTGTACTTACGATCGCCGCGGTCGCGGCGGCGTTCGCGACGCCGGTCCAAGCACTGGTCGGTCTGCCGCTCGGCGCGCGCCTCGCAGCGGGCGGGGTCGTCATCGGGCTCCCTGTTTTGTTCTCGGGGATCGCCTTCGCCCGGCTGTTCAAGGACGTGAAACGCCCGTCCGCCGCGCTGGGCGCAAACCTGCTGGGCGCGGTGCTGGGCGGGCTGTTCGAGAATGTCTCCGTGATCACGGGCTTCAGCGCGCTGTACGTGGCGGCTGCATTCCTATACGCGGCGGCGCTCGTGATGGCGCATTTCAGGCAGTCTCGGCTTCCTTGATTTCTGATTCGCCTTCAAGTATGATTGTCAGAGACCGCGGCGTTGCAGAACCACAACCGAGATCGCCCTGGCGCAGCGTAGTCGCAACCAAATCAACCGCAAAGGACGCAAAGAGCGCAAAGCGAAAAGAACTTGGTGGAGGAGCATCAACATGAAGAAGGCGCTGCGACCGGCTTTGTTGGCTTCGCTGGTGACGCTCATCGCTGCCTTGTGGGTCTTCCCGCAGGAACCCGCGCAGCAGCCAAAACGATCGAAGAGAGGCGAGGCCCAGCTCCCGGAGGGCGCAACGACACTGCGCGACCTTGAATATGCGAGGGCCGGCAAGAGCGCGCTGCTCCTGGATCTCTACCTGCCGCCGGAGTCGGATGGCGCATCGCCGGTGATAGTCTGGATCCACGGCGGTGCATGGAGGATGGGCAGCAAGCACCCGTGCCCGGCCGCACGCCAGGTCGCCAGAGGCTACGCCGTGGCGAGCATAAACTACCGGCTGAGCAACGAGGCCACGTTCCCCGCGCAGATCTACGACTGCAAGGCCGCGGTCCGCTGGCTCCGCGCCAATGCCGCAAAGTACAGACTCGATCCTGACCGGATCGGCGTGTGGGGCTCCTCGGCAGGCGGACACCTCGTCGCGCTCCTCGGGACGTCCGGCGACGTCAAGGAACTCGAGGGCGAACTCGGCAACAACGACAAATCCAGCCGCGTCCAGGCGGTCTGCGACTTCTTCGGCCCCGCGCAGCTCTCGGGCGTCCTGCCCACGGAAGAGCAGAAGAAATCGTGGGGCCTGTCCGTCATCGAACAGTTCCTCGGCGGGCCGATCGAAGAGAACCAGGAAAAGGCCGCGCTCGCAAGCCCAACCACCCACGCCACCAAGGACGACCCGCCGTTCCTCATCATGCACGGCGACAAGGACAACGTCGTCCCCTTGAACCAGAGCGAACTTCTTCTGGAGTCCTTGAAGAAGGCCGGCGTCGAGGTCGAGCTCGTCGTCATCAAGGGTGCGGCACACGGGTTCAAGACCGGCGCTGATATCGACCCCAAGGTGGACGGGTTCTTCGACAAGCACCTGAAGAAACCCGTCGAAGAAACACCCAAAGAGCCGACCGAGCCGGAGACGTACTAACGAGGAGATCAGGAGATCAGGGAATCAGGAGATCAGGGGACCGGAGGGTTCTTCTGCTTTCTGCCTACTGCCTTCTGCCTTCTGTTTTCAAGGGGAGTCAGCATGAGAGTTCTTCGGTCGATCCTGCTCACGGTCTGCATGGTCGGGCTGGCCGTACCGCTCGTTCACTCACAGGCACAGGACGGGCCGTCACTGGAGCAGCGCGTGCGTGAGCTCGAGGCGAAGATCAAAGACCTGACGGCGCAACTCGAGTGCATGACACTCAAGGCCGAAGGAGCCGCGCAGGATCTCGAAAAGGCGAACGCGCGGATCGGCCTCCTCGAGGCCTACATCGCGCAGAAGAACCTCCCTCTGCCCGCGGATGGAGAGAAGCCGCCCATGGACGCCGAGCGCCTCAGACGGTGCAACGAGCGATGGGAGAGCGCCGGCTATAGAAGATATGACGATTTCTGGATCAAACTCACCAGGGTGCAGGAGGAACAAGCGAAGCGCAGCCAGCACTTCACGCAGGAATACCAGATCACGGGCAGCATCGCGTACATCGGCAGTGACCGCGAAGTGACCGGCGTCGCGCTGGCCATCGAATTCATGGAAGGCGCTC
This sequence comes from Planctomycetota bacterium, assembly GCA_031082105.1. Lineage (GTDB taxonomy): Bacteria > Planctomycetota > MHYJ01 > JACQXL01 > JAVHLO01 > JAVHLO01. The sequence continues at coordinate 1,983 of JAVHLO010000036.1, read as the reverse complement.
AAACGCTGGGAAGCGCCCTCGTCAATGCCCGGATATCGGACGATCCCACGGTCTCACGCTCGTTCGATTGCTCGCTTGTGGTCGAGATCCCCACAGACCCGTGCCAGACCTGCGCGTCCAAGGGGAGTTTTCCGTGCGCCTGGTGCGAGGGCAAGGCGAAACTGCCCTGCTCCGCATGCCAGGGCAAGGGTCGCTTGCCTTCCGGGAAGAGGTGTCCGACCTGCAACGGCACCGGTTTCCTGAAATGCACGCGATGCAAAGGAACCGGAATCACCGAATGCACAACCTGCTGGGGGGCCGGCCGTGTCGAGAGACCATCCAAAGCCCCCTCTCGCCGTATCAGAATCCAGGAACTGCTCAAGGACAAGCCGAAATAGCCGTCCGCGACCACGAGGGCGAACGGAAAATGTAGCACAGGCGTCCCCGCCTGTGCCCGTGGACCGGACGATGAGCCAGAGACCGCCACCGGACCGGGAACTGTCATTCCAACGGAACCAGGAATCCAGTCGAGGGAGAAGGCGGGAGGCCCCACGCCGAACCGGGAACTGTCATTCCCGCGGAAGCGGGAATCCAGTCGCCGGGACGGGTCGAGCCTCCTGCCGAGCCGGGTTCGCGTTCGACCCGTATCGCGACCGCAAGGGAGTGGCATCTCAAGCCTCGAATCGCGACAACACGTCGCCACCTGCACAAGAATGATGCGTTTCACCTCAACTGCGTGACGCAGACGGCATCACAGATGCTTTCTTAATCACGCCTCGCCTCCAGTATCATCGGCTTCACGCCAGAGATCAGTGTGCCACAGATACTGTTGCCTGGCTGCGCCCATCAACTTCGACACATCCGCCCATGTCGCTATGCCTTGTCAGTCAAGAACTACTGTAGCCTCGACTTTGGCTTGGCGTGAGAATTCACCGTGCAAAGCGGCACAATCCGTGTATGGATCGACCTGATACTGCAGCGTGGCACGCGATTCGTTATAGGTCTTGTGGAGATTGAAACCAAAAACCAACATTTAGGAGACAAGTCATGAAGAAGCACAAAGTCATGGTGGTCGACGATGAGGCGATCGTGCGAGAGAGCGTTTCCGAGTGGCTGGCCGGTGCGGAGTTCGACGTGAGCTCTGCGGAAGACGGCGACAAGGCCCTCGACGCGCTCAAGAGGGGCGGGGTCGACGCGATGGTCCTCGACTGGAAGATGCCCGGCCGCGATGGCATCTCGGTGCTCCGCGAGGTCCGAAGGACGGAACCCCAGACGCGCGTCATCATCGTCACCGCCTACGGCACAGTCCAGAACGCGGTCGAGGCGTTGAAGATCGGCGCATCCGACTACATGCTGAAGCCGTTCGAGCCTGCGGAGCTGGAGAAGGTGCTGCGCAGGGTGCTCGGTGAGACCACGGAGATGAAGGTCACAGAGGTCGCGGCCCCGGTCCCGGAGACCATCGTACGCGAAGCGGTGAAACCGGCCGCGCCCGCCGCCGAGAAGACCGCGACGACGGAGAAGGTGCCCGCGCAAAAGCAGTGCATCTGGGCAAAGGCCGGCGTGGTCTCTTACAGACTCTGCGCGAACAACTTCAAGTGCGAGGCATGCGACTTCGCGCAGGCCCTGGCGGACGGCAAGGTCGAGGGAGCCGCTCCGGGCGCGGGCGACATGCTCAAGAAGCTCGCCGAGAAACCCGGTGCGGAACGTCACTGCCGCTACATGCTATCGGGCGACGTCAACTTCAAGCTGTGCCCGAACGTCTATCAGTGCTACAAGTGCAACTATGATCAGCAGATGCAGGAGCAGATGGACCGCAAGATGGCCGGAATGATGAACAAGATCAAGGCGCGCGTGACGCTCAAGAAGTAACCTGAGTCCCTGGTCGCGCCGCCCGCCGCGCGGCCAGGCGCGCGAAGCCCTCGAAGACGACGAAAAAAAAGCATTAGATCAACCGGGCAGGGGTGACCGCAGCAGACCGGTCCCCCCTGCCCGGTTCGTTTTCGG
>JAVHLO010000369.1 GCA_031082105.1 Planctomycetota bacterium | reverse complement strand
GGACTGGGGCGCACTCGGTCCTAATTCTTTGAAGAGCAAGAGATCAGGGGAATCGAGAAGTCCTCGACTTTGCGAGTTGATCCCGGCATCGCTGCAGTCATGCCGAGACTGCCCAGACTGAGTCAGCTCTTCGGTTCGGCCGTCAACCATGTGGCGCCTAGACCAGACGGAATCCCGTGCGTGCCAGGTTCGCGCGTGAGGCGCGGGATTTGGAGCCGCCGGGCGCAGGATTCCACGTGACGGGTCCGGATGCTGAAGTGACCGGCCGTGACAGGCTCTGTCTGGCCTGTGGTTCGCACGAATGCGTCAGGTGGCTTTCGGGGAGGTCGAGAAAGTGACGCGCCTATTCGCGTAATCAGCGCTCAACCGGGGTGGACAAGAATTCGTCAATCGAGACCCCCTGCGGCCCCACAAGCAGCTTTCGCTTCGGCTTGAATAGTCTCGAAAATGCGTCCACGCCTGACAGGGAATGCCTTGCTCGCCCACTTTGTACTTCAAGTGCCACAATTGTCTTTCCCCGTCGGAGCACGAAGTCGACCTCCCGGTTGCGCTCACGCCAGTAGAAGACCTCTATTCGCGAGCCCATCGAGTCGTTCAACGGACTACTCAACATACTGAGCAATTTTGCTCAAGATCGTGGGCGATGTCAGGTAGTTCGTGAAGGGCGGTTGACGCGGTACCGGCCATTCGTGCTTTGGAAGGCGTTGACCGCAATGACAGGCTGTCGGCGTTTCCCCCGGATGCGCGAAGAACACAATCGCTTTCAGCGCCGCCTGCGGGCATTTGGACAAGGAAATCCCAAATCCCAAGCGCCTCCGCCCCGGGCGGATTCGCTGCGGCGGAAAATCCCCAATAGGCTCCAATGACCAAATTCTCAAATCTCAAGCCGCCACGGCTGCGTCATTTGCCACATTCAGGTTGTTTGGAACTTGGAGCTTGGACGCTAGTTTGGAATTTGGGATTTGGAGTTTGGTGCTTCTTTCCAGGGCGACAATCATCCTACTTTTCCCGAGACGTCAAAGTGGGACAACGGCTCAATATATAGCCCGCACATGCCGATATTGTCCCTATAGGGGCCTATTGCAGCGCAGGCTTTCCAGCCTGCCGGCCGCCGAGCAACGCCCGGGCGGATATCCGTTCAGGCGCTTTTTTTCTTGACAAACCACGGCAATTGAGTATCATACTGGGTTCTTGGGTTCCATCCTGCGGAAACGTCATATTTTGGAGGTCTCGCGAATGGATAGCGGAAGGCTGAGAGGTGTCTTTGTGTGCGCCCTGGCGTTCTTGGCGTTCCTTGCGTTCCCCGCCTTTGCCCAGGAGGAAACCCCGGCCGGGGGAGATGAAGCCGCGCCCGCAGCAGGAGGAGGGGACGAGAGTACCGCCTCCAGCGGCGACGTCAAGACCCTCTTCAGAGACGGCATCAAGAAGCTGCGCGATGGCGATGCCGAAGGCGCCTACGTGTCGTTCGAGAAGGCGCTTCACATGAGGCCCAACTCGGACCTCATGCTCTTCCTGCGCGACGAGGCGGGTCACCAGTTGCTCCTCGACATGGCCGTAAAGGGCGGCGCCATGCGCGACACCGCGCTCCGTATCCTCGAGCTGGCCAAGGGCTCGCATGAGCGGCTGAGAAAAGACCAGACCGAAATCCAGGCGCTCGTCGACAAGCTGGCCGCGACCGAATTCGTCGACCGCTGGGAAGCAACCAATCGGCTTGTCTCCGTCGGTCAGTACGCCGCGCCCGCGCTCATCGAACGGCTTCGCGACGATAAAAACGACGACCTCCGCGTCAATTGCATCATCACGCTCTCGAAGATGGGCGTCGAAATCGTCCTCCCGGTCGTCGAGGCGCTCAACAGCTCCTCGCCGTTCCTGCGCCAGAACGCGGCCGTCGTGCTCGGCAACATCAAGGACACCCGCGCACTGGCGGAACTGAAGAGGGTGGAAGAGTACGACGACTCGCCCGAGGTAAGAGAGATCGCCGCGGAAGCGCTCACCAAAATCACGCGAAAGGCCCCCTGCGAGCTCATCTCATCCAAGGAATACTACTTCCAGTTGGCCGAGAAATACTACCTCAACCACCCGTCCGTCATGCGCAAGATCTACGAGCCGACCTGCTACTGGAAATGGGACAAAGAAGGCGACAAGCTCGAAGAGATCTCCGTGCCGCCGTTCCTGCTCAACGAGATGCTCGCCGAAGAGGCGTGTTTCGACGGGCTGGAAATCGACGAGAACTATACCCCGCTCTGGCCGCTCCTGACTTGCGTCTATTTCGCCCGTTACAACGAATCCAGGATTGCGCTCGAAGCGGCCAATGAAAAGGGCAAGAGCGGCGAACTCGAAGCGGATGTCGTTGCGCAACTCCAGGGCGACCTTGCGAACCACGAGCGGTTCGGCGCTGCGGCCAACATCTCAGGCAGGCGCAATATGTACAGGGCGCTCAGCAGGTCGCTCGAAGACAAGAAACCCGAGGTCGCCGTCTCCTGCATCGAAGTCCTGCGCGACCTTGCGGACCCCTACGAGCTGCCGTCCGCCACGTACGACGCGCCGACCCCCGAGGAAGAGGCGACGTGGACTCCGTACCAGCGCGAAGCGTACCAGTCGCTCAGGGATACAAAGCAACCGTTCGCCTTGCCGCTCATCGAGGCGCTCCTCTACCCGGATAAGCGCGTCAAGTACGCCGCCGCCGAGTGCCTCGCCCATCTCGATCCCAAGTTCAGGTTCCTCGGCGCCTCGCGCGTCATTCCCACGCTCGCGGACGCCGTGTCCGAAGTGGGGATGCGGGTGATCCTTGTCATCGAGGACGACGACCAGGTGCGCAACAGCCTCAGGTCGGTGCTCGAAGAACCCAACATGAATGCATTCGTTGTCGAGGCGATCAGCGCGGACGAAGGGCTTGCCCGCGCCAAAAAGTTCCCGCATCATGACGTCATCATCATGGGGCCCAAGATAGCGAACACGGTCGTGTTCACATTGACCGAAGGCGTGAGCACGCCGATCGCGGAGACGGTGATCATGACGCTGAAAGAAGACGTGCGCACGAAGAAGGTCCCGATCATCATCATGGCCGGCGGCGGTGACGCAAGCTCGGCGAAAGAGATATTCGGCGATGCCGCAGCGGCTTATGTCCCGAGACCGCCCTCGGGGCCGATCCTGAAACTCGAACTCGACAAGATATTCGAGGACGCCACCTACAAGAACGCCTCGAAGGCCCGCGCGGATGCGCTCGCCCAGAGAGCCGCCGAGACGCTGGCCACGCTCAACCCGAAGGACTCGATCTTCGATCTGACGAGAGGGATCGACGGGCTGGTTTCCGTGCTCCCGAACAGGCCCGACTTCGTCCGCGTCCCGGCGTGTCGCGCGCTCGGCAACATCGGCAATGCGCTGGCGGTCGAGCCGCTTGCCAAGCTGATCGGCAACCCGGAAGACACCAAAGAATCGCGCGCGGCCGCGGGTAAGGCGCTGGCGCTCATCTTCAAGGCCAACGCGACAACGCCCTCCGCCGACGTGCTCGATGTGCTCAAGGAAGCGCTCCAGGCGCCGGATGTCGTTGTCCAGGCCGCAGCGACCGAAGCGATCGGCGCGGCCTATCTCACCACCGCGCAGCGGCGCGACATCGCGGAACTCAAGCGGCGCAGCATCAAGACCGGCGTCGGCCCGGCCGGAGGAACCACGCCCGAAGAGCCGACGGAACCGACCGAGCCGACCGAGCCGACTGAACCAGCGGAACCGACCGAACCGACTGAGCCGACCGAACCGACCGAGCCGGGTGGCGAAGAAGGCGGCGGTGGCGGGGAAGGGGAGTAGAAACAGAAGGCAGCAGGCAGAAAGCAGTGGGCAGTGGGGAGGAGTGTAGCGCATGATGCCCGGTGCGCATAGGGCGGCGAAACAAAAAGAATGGCGAAAAGCAGAGTCCGTTCCGGCAACCCCGGAACG
>JAVHLO010000368.1 GCA_031082105.1 Planctomycetota bacterium | reverse complement strand
CGGAGAAGGTCTCACGCTTCCCACGTGTCGACGGGCACAGGCGAGACGCCTGTGCTACATTGTCGGCTCGGCGGTGACTCGTGTGCGAAGACGACTGGATTCCCGCTTGCGCGGGAATGACACGCGAAGGGCTGGCATCCCAAAGCTTCCACGCGCGATCGTAGACAGGGGCAGTACCCATTCCGAGAATCGGGCCGTCGCACATTTTTCGTTCGCCGTACACACGAACTATTGACAAAGTGGCGCTGCAAACCTAGAATAGGGACGCCTTCTTCACTGAATGGGCCGCTACACTATCGAGACGCGGACAGCGTATGGGACGCTGGGGCTGTGTAGCGTTCAGCGTGCAGATTTGTATGGAGAGCCAGGCATGAGCAAGATCGACTGCGTTTGGGGAAGAGAGATATTGGACTCCCGCGGCAATCCGACCGTGGAAGTCGACGTGATGCTCGACAACGGTATCCTCGGCCGGGCGGCGGTCCCTTCGGGCGCGTCCACGGGCGAGCGCGAGGCGCTCGAGCTGCGCGACGGCGATGCGGCGCGCTACCTCGGCAGGGGAGTGAAGAAGGCCGTGGCGAACGTGAACGGCGAGATCGCAACGGCGCTCAAGGGCAGGTCGCCCCTGGACCAGCGCGGTATCGATGAGCTGATGATCGCGCTCGACGGCACGGAGACGAAGGAGCGTCTCGGCGCGAACGCGCTCCTCGGCGCGTCAATGGCCGTCGCCAGGGCCGCGGCCGCTGACCTCAAGCTCCCGCTCTTCCGCTACCTCGGCGGGACCAACGCGCGCGTCCTGCCGGTCCCCATGATGAACGTCATCAACGGCGGCGCACACGCGGACAACAACATCGATATCCAGGAGTTCATGATCGTGCCCGCGGGCGCTGAATCGTTCTCCGAGGCGATCCGCTGGGGGGTGGAGACCTTCCACTCGCTCAGGAAAATACTGAAGAAGGGCGGCTTCGCCACGGGCGTCGGTGATGAGGGCGGGTTCGCCCCGAACATCAAGAGCGTCGAGGACGTCTTCAAGGTCCTCATCGAGGCGATCACCGCCGCCGGCTACAAGCCCGGCGAACAGATCGCCATCGCGCTCGACGTCGCCGCGAGCGAGCTCTTCGACGACGGTAAATATGTCTGGAAGAAATCGTCCAAGAACGTCTGTACGTCGGCGGAGATGATCCGCCTGTACGTGGACTGGACCGAGCAGTTCCCGATAGTCTCGATCGAGGACGGGCTCGCGGAAAGCGACTGGCCGGGCTGGATCGAGCTCACTGACGCGCTTGGCGAGACCGTTCAACTGGTCGGCGACGACGTGTTCGTGACGAACACGAAGCTGCTTGGCCGCGGCATCGAGGAAGGCGCCGCAAACTCCATCCTGATCAAGGTTAACCAGATCGGCACGGTAACGGAGACCTTCAACGCGATCGAGATGGCGCGGGTCGCCGGGTACACGACGGTCATATCGCACAGGTCAGGGGAGACCGAAGACTCGACGATCGCCGACATCGCGGTCGCCGCAAACACGGGCATGATCAAGACCGGCTCGGCCAGCAGGACGGACCGGATGTGCAAATACAACCAGCTCATCCGGATCGAGGAACTGCTCGGCAAGCACGCGAGCTTCCCGGGCCGCGATGCGTTCTACCAGGTGACCCCGCGCCTGTGGGAGAACATCACCCCGGTCGAGAAGCCGAGGGGCAAGAAAAGCTAGCCGGGGTTAGCAGCCTGTCCGAATAAGGACGAAAGCGGCTTTTGGAGTGCGGCGGTCGCAACCGCCGCTTTGGCTTTGCCCATTGAGGGAAAGCGCCGTCTGTGGCCGGCGCACTCCAAAATCGGTCAGGGATTCCTTTTGTGCGGCTTCGTAGTTTTGGACGCGGACGAAATGCGATTCCCGCTTCTGAGTTCAATAGTCGCCGTCTGGGCGATCCTGCAGAACTGCCCGATAAGGGCGCTGCACCCGTGGCACCACTTCATACATCCTGCGTCCCCCCGCAGTCATGATTCCTGCGACGGAAGCGCGGATCATGACCACAAGCACCGCGGGTCCGCAGATTCCCGAGACGACGCGACCGGCGATTGCACTCATTCGAAGTGCGCGTGTCCGCACAATGACCTCAGACTCCACAGCACCGAGAACAACTTCGTGAACGAAAGGCCGGCCCACTCCGTGGTTGACGCCCGTCTCGTTCCGCCGGCCTTCGAGCGTTGTTGCATCATCTTCCACCCACCCTAGCTCGCCTTCGAGTCACCGACCGTCCGTTTCCGCGTCTCTTCTGTCCCCGCGGGCAACCCGGGCGGAACCGACCTTGCGGAAACCATCCGGCGCCCGGAGCCCTGGCTCACCGAACGACGCCTGCTTCGCGCCGTACACCGATCGGACGTGACGACCCGCTTGTTTCTTCCAGCGGCAACTGCACCTGCGCGGACGGGCAGGTCTGCAGCCCGCGCATTTGGGCTGATTCAGAACCATGGGAAAGTTGGGAATACCTGTTGCAGTTCTTTTCCTCGCAGGTCTCTCGGCCTGTTCGGTCAATGTCGGCGGCGGAACGGATCGGTGCGCGCCTCCCCGCGGCGGCAGCGATCCGCTGTCCGCGCATGACGACAAACCGGTCCCCACGCAAGTGGAGACTTTGACGGCGGCCGACGCGGTGACGTTCGCGCTCGAGTACAGCCCGGTCCTTGCCGCGGCTCGGAAGAAGCTGCACCAGGCTGCAGCGAGGTCGGCGCAGGCCGGGCTCTGGCCGAACCCGACCCTCGAGTTCGAGGCCGACGGCATTCCGCGCAGGCGGTTCGGCCTGAATACCAGTGAGAACTCGGTCACGCTTGAGCAGGAAATCCCGCTTGGCGGGCGATTGAGCGCTCAATCGGCCGCGGCCGCGAAGGAATGGGAGATTGAAGCCCTCGGCGCCGACGCTGTGTCCGCGGCGGTCCGGGCCGAAGTTGAGACCCTCTTCTACAAAGTACTCGCGTCGCAGGAGCGGGTCCGGATCGCCGAGGAGACCCTCGCGATCAACAGGGAACTCCTGGACGCCATCAAGGCGCGCGTGGAGGCGGGCGGCGCAATGATGACCGACGAGATCAAGGCGCGGGTGGAGACAGGGCAGACCGCATTGGCCCTGGCCAGGGCGCAGGCCGCGCTGCGTCTCGCAAGGCGGGGGCTCAACCTGTCAATCGGCCTTCCCGAACTCGAAGTGGGGCGGTACGAAGGCGATCCGGAAGACATCGGTGACGGCACGGTCGCGCCAGGGTCCGCGCGGGAAGCGCTCGTGGGCAACCCGGAATTGAAGGCGGCCGAGAAGGAGAAAGAACTGGCGGTCGAGCAACTCGCGATCGCGCAGGCGGAGCGCATACCCGACGTGGCAGTGCGATTCGGCGGGGGGCGCGCGGTCGAACTGGAGGAAACCGAGGATGGTACGAACCACGAAACCGACTACTTCTATACGCTGGGCATCTCTGTTCCGGTGCCTCTCTTCAACAACAACCGCGGTGCGGTCCGCGAGGCCATGGCCGGAATCGACCGGGCCGCCGCCGAACTGAAGGTGCGCGAAGCGCGGCTGACCGCCGAGCTGGAGGCGGAGCTGGCCTCATACGACCAGACGGTCTCCGAAGTCAGGACGTTCAGGGACAGCATCCTTCCTGACGCCAGACAGGCGCTCGAACTGGTGAGGAGCGGCTACGAGGCCGGCAAGTTCTCGTGCCTGGAACTGCTCGATGCGCAACGCACGCTTGTCCAGGCCCGACAGGCGTACGCCGACCTCCTCGAGGCCGTGCATGTGTCGCGAATAGCGCTCAAACGGCTTCGCGGGGCGGCGGTCGATACCCCGTGACATGGGAGGGGCGTGGGCCCGTACCCTGGCCCACGTTGTTTACGAATCCTCGGCGAAAGCCGACAGTTTGTAGTGGCGCCGTCAGGCGCTCGATCGGACAACGCCTTACGGC
>JAVHLO010000367.1 GCA_031082105.1 Planctomycetota bacterium | reverse complement strand
CATCGAAGACCAGTGCGGCAACATGGGTGAGAGCGACCGCGTCGCCGTGGTTGTTTTCGGCCGCGAGGCGGGCGTGGAGCAGTCCGCGGACTTGAAGCTCTTGAACAAGACGATCTCGACGCAGGTGAACACCGACGCGACGGACATCGGCGCGGCGCTGCGGCTCGCGCTTGCGCTCTTTCCCGAAGGGTCGCGGCGTCGGATCGTGTTAATGTCGGACGGCAACGAGAACCGCGGCTCCGCCATCGAAGAGGCGCGCGTCGCTGCGCTGGCCGGGGCGCATATCGACGCCCTCCCGTTCGAGTACCAGCACGGCGGCGAGGTCATTGTGGACGGTCTGTACGTCCCGTCGGATATCAAGGAGGGCGAACCGTTCGATGTCAAGTGCGTCGTGAATTCCATGGAGGAGTGCAGGTCCAGCGTGCGGCTCCTGCTGAACGGCGTGCCGGTCGTCGAAGGCACCCGCGCCCTTGAGAAGGGCAAGAACGTCCTGGTCATCCCGAGCAAGGCCCTGCCGCTTGAGGTCCTGCGTAGAAAACGGTTCGCGATGTTCGAGCTCGTGGTCGAACCCGAATCCGACAGCCGGCCTGAGAACAACCGGGCCTTTGCGTTCACGTATCAGCACGGCCTGCCACAGATCCTTTACGTGGACGGGAACGAGTCGGGAGGAGACCTCCTAGAGGACGCGCTTCTCTCCGAGAAGATCGCGGTGGTCCGGGTGCCGGCGGGCGCGCTGCCGTCGCAGCCGGGCGAGCTTCAGAACTACGATGCGATCATACTGTCCAATGTGCCCGCGTCGGCCTTGACGAAGGGCCAGATGGAGCTGATGCGGAGCAACGTGCGCGACCTCGGGATCGGGCTCGTGATGATAGGCGGCCCGGACAGCTTCGGCGCCGGCGGCTACACCGGCACGCCCGTGGAAGACGCGCTGCCGGTGCTGATGGAAATCCCGCAACGCAAGGTCATGCCGAACGGCGCGCTCGTCCTCGTCCTTCACACGTGCGAGATCCCGGACGGCAACACGTGGGCGACGAAGGTGGGTATCGCGGCGATCGACGTGCTTTCCGCGCGCGACTACGCCGGGGCGCTTGTGTATGGATACAGCGGTGCGGAACAGTGGCTCTTCCCGCTTCGCGAGGTCGGCGACAAGTCGGCGGCGAAATCGGCGCTGCGCAAGGCCTTGCCGGGCGATATGCCGACCTTCGACGCCACGCTGAAACTCGCCCACGAAGGGCTGAACAAGATCAAGGCGGCCTTGAAGCATATCATCATCATCTCCGACGGCGACCCGTCGCCGCCGAACCAGACGCTCGCGGACAATATCGTGAAGGACAAGATCACCATCAGCACGGTCTGCATCGCGCCGCACAGCAATGCCGACGTCACGCAGATGACCAAGCTCGCCGAATGGGGCAAGGGACGCATGTATAACGTGACCGATCCCGCATCGCTGCCGCAGATCTTTGTCAAGGAGGCGGCGGTCATACGCAAGGCGCTCATCATCGAGGAGCCGTTCGTGCCCAAGGCGGGGTTCGCGGAATACCTGCGCGGGATCGACCTCTCCAGGCTCCCCCGGCTATACGGCTTCGTGTGTACGACCCCGAAACCCGAGGCGCTGGTCGAAATCCCACTCAGGTCGAAGGATGATGACCCCGTTCTCGCCCACTGGCGCTACGGGCTTGGGAAGGCGGTCGCGTTCACATCCGATGCGACGACACGCTGGGCAAAGGACTGGTCCGATTGGGAGATGTTCCCCAAGTTCTGGTCGCAGATCGTCCGATGGGTATTGCGAAGCGCACAGAGGAGCCAGTTCCCGACCGAGGTGTTTGTCGAGGGCAGTCGCGGCAGAGTGGTCATCGATGCGGTCGACGAGGACGGGCAATACGTCGACATGCTCAAGGTCACGGGCACCGTCGTGGACCCGGCGTACACTGGCGCGAAGCTCGACTTCCAACAGATCGGGCCGGGCCGCTACGAGGCGTCGTTCGAGGTGAGCCAGGCAGGCGCGTATGTCGTAAATGTCGGATACGAAGGAGAGGGCCAGGCCCCCGCATCCTTCACGGCCGGTGCCGGAGTCCCGTTTGCACCCGAATATCGCGACATCCGTACGAACAAACCGCTGCTGGAACAGATCGCCGCCGTGACCGGCGGGAGGATCATCGACGACCGGCTGAACTCGTTCCGCCGGGACCTGGGCAAGGCTTCACGCGCGCAGGACCTGTGGTGGCCGCTGATGCTCATTGCGGTCTGTCTTGTGCCGGTCGACGTCTTCGTTCGGCGCGTTGCGATCGAGCGCGAGCAGGTCGCCTGGGCATGGTCCAGGACGCTTACGGGCCTGCGCGGGGTACTCGAGCGATTGAGACTCAAGAAGTCGGGCAAGTCCGATGCGACGCTCGCCGCGCTGCTCGGGACGAAGGACAAGCTGCGCAAGGAACAGGAGGCGCAGCGCGTATTCAAACCGGCGCCGCAGGACCTGGCGCGCGATATCCCGATGCCGACCGTCGCGGCGCCTGCGTCGCCAGAGAAGCCGCCGGCCCAGGCCGGTCCGAAGCAGGCCGAACCCGAGAAGAAGCCGACGCCCGCCGCGGATGACTACACGGCGCGATTGCTCGAGGCCAAGAGGCGTGCGAAGAAACGGCAGGAAAACGAATGAAGCCGATGCAACCCCCTCGCCCCCCTTTTCTAGGGGGGAATCGCCGGCGAGAGTCCCCCTTGGCAAAGGGACCCGGACTGCGGTCGGGATCGCGGCTGCGGCCTTGAGATTCAGGGGGTTGTGTTTGGCATTTATCATTGTGCATTGGTCACTTGTCATTGGACAAATGGAAAGCGGCAAATGAGAAATGGAAAATGACTGACCTTGCTTCTTGCTGTTTCAGACGTGTCCGGTTCAATTTGGAGCGCTCAAATGGACATCCGCGAAAAGGTCGAGGAGTTCCGGCGCGATTTCCAGCGCCTTCGTGATGAAATCGGAAAGATGATCGTCGGCCACGAGGATGTGGTCGAGGGCGTGCTCATCTGTCTCTTCGCCGGCGGCCATTGCCTTCTCGAAGGCGTGCCGGGGCTGGGCAAGACGCTCCTGGTCAGGACCCTCAGCCAGGCGCTCGAGCTCAAGTTCTCGCGCATCCAGTTCACGCCCGACCTGATGCCCGCGGACATCGTCGGCACGAACCTCGTGGTTGACGACGACAAGGGCGGGCGGTGCTTCAGGTTCCAGCCCGGCCCGGTCTTCGCGCAGATCATCCTGGCGGACGAGATTAACCGCGCGACGCCGAAGACCCAGTCCGCGCTGCTCGAAGCGATGCAGGAACACAGTGTGACGACCGGCGGGAACCGATACCAGCTCGAAGAGCCGTTCCTGGTGATGGCCACGCAGAACCCGATCGAGATGGAGGGCACGTACCCGCTGCCGGAGGCGCAGCTCGATCGGTTCATGTTCAAGGTCCTCGTTGCGGGCTCGTCCCGTGAGCAATTGAAGGAGATCCTCACCCGCACCACGGAGTTCAAGGTCCCTCAGACCGCCAAGGTGCTGGACGGGGTGAAGGTGGAGGAGTGGAAGGCGCTGGTCCGAGAGACGGTCGTCGCGCCGCACCTGAAGGACTACGCGGCGCGGCTCGTCCTCGCGACACACGCGAAGAGTGAGTACGGGACCGAGCTCGCGAAGAAGTACGTGCGGTTCGGCTCGAGCCCGCGTGGCGCGCAGGCGGTGATGCTCGGCGCCAAAGTGCGGGCGCTCGTGCACGGGCGGTACAATATCGCGTTCGAGGACATCATGGCCATCGCGCTGCCGGCCTTGCGCCACCGCGTGCTTCTGAATTTCGAAGGCGAGGCGGAAGGGGTGACGACCGACAGGATCGTCGCCGATGCGCTCGAAAGCACGCCAAAGGAACCCCCGGCGGAGGGGGAGAAGAAGGCGGGTTAGCCTGGGGTGTGGGGAAGTCCCTCACCCCCGCCCTCTCCCAGAGGG
>JAVHLO010000366.1:363-3971 GCA_031082105.1 Planctomycetota bacterium | reverse complement strand
GTCGACACCCGAACCGATCGGGTCGTCAAGACGATACCGATGGAGAAGCTCCTCGCCATGCGCGTCAAGCTTGAGGACTTCGCGGGACTGTTCGTCGATGAAAAGGCGTAGCGGAATCTGGTCACAGGCCCCGGCCCCGAATTCCCACGCCGGCCGGAGCTGCTTCTCCAGGCTTGCCGCGCCCTCCGCCGTCCAGGCGCAACCTCGTGCATGAGGCGTACAAACATGGCACTTTCAAGCACTGGAATTCGATTTGACGGTCTCTCCTCCGGGATAGACTATACCAGCCTCATAACCAAGCTGCTGGCAATAGAGCGAAGACCGTCTGAGATGCTCGCCCAACAGATCACGACGGCGACCAACAAGAAGAACGCATTGGCGGGCCTCTCCGCCCGCCTCCTCTCAATGCAGCTCTCCGCTGCCGTCCTGGCGCGGCCGTCGTTTTTCAGCACGACAAAGACCACTTCAAGCAATGAAAGCGCGCTGGTCGCTTCGGGCACGAGCATTCAGAATACCGGCGCCTACAGCTTCTCGATCAAGCGCCTCGCGCAGTCCCACCAGATGGTGTCCGCGGGCTTTGCGTCCAAGACCGCGCCGATCGGCACGGGCACGCTCAGACTGGAACTGGGCAACGGCTACCTGGACAGACCGCAGTACCTCGATACGCTCAACGGTGGCGAAGGCGTCGCTCGCGGCAGCATCCGCCTGTTCGACGGTTCGAACTGGGCCACCATCGACCTCTCCGGCGCGGTTACGGTCCAGGACGTCATCAAGTCGATCAATGAGGCGCAGAGCAACGTCAAGGTTTCCGCGTGTGCCGATTCGTTTGCGCTCCACAACAGCAGCGGCGGCGCCATCGTTGTCGAAAACGTCGGCAGCGCTACTACCGCCACGGATCTCGGCATCGCCGGTTCCGCGGCAGCGGGACAGAATCTCTACGGTCAGAGCGTCAATTCTGTGAGCGGAGCCTCGCTCTTGAGCACGCTGAACGACGGCGTCGGCGTCAGGATCAACACGGGACTCGGCGTCGCCGATTTCAGCATCTCGCTCAAGGACGGCAGTGCGTACAATATTGACCTTTCCGAGTCCGACACCACACTCCAGCAAGTCATTGACAAGATAAACGCAGCCGGCCCGGGGATACAGGCATCGCTGAGCCAGGACGGAAACGGGCTCGTGTTAAAGGACGTAACCGGCGCAAACCTGAACCCCCTGACGGTCACGGCGCTGAACTCGAGCAACGCCGCGTGGGACCTCGGCCTCTACGGCGTCAACGCGGAGCTCGAAGGCACCGGGGCGGAGGACGCAGCCAACGGCACCATGCTGGTCGGCCGAAGGCTGGTGAGCGCCCTCGATTCGGTGCTCCGCACAACCCTGAACGGCGGGACGTTCCTCTACAACGAGACGGTCCAGGACGACTTCATCGGCGTGCGCGACGGCGTCATGCGGATACGCGACCGCGCCAACCAGACCGTCGACCTCAGGCTCGATGCACGGTTCGCGGCGTCCACGACCGGCGCGATCGCGCAGGGCGCGACCTCGCTGACCGTCGCCTCGGCAGAAGGATTCCATGTGGGGAGCCGGCTCCGCATCAGCGGGGGCGCCACGGAATACAAGACCATCACGTCCGTCGCCTTCAACGGCGTCGACTACACGATATCGTTCGCTGAGGCCGTCAGCACGCCCGGCGGGTTCGCCGCGGGAAGCACGGCCTATGCCCTGAACGAGAGCCTTTCCGACATCACCCGCGCCATCAACAACAACGGAGTGGTCGGGGTCTCCGCAAGCTACAGTTCATCAGCGAACGGGCTCCGGCTGCTGGATACCACCGGCTCGACCGTGACATCGCTCGACGTCAGCAACGTCAGCGGAAACGCCGGGACGGACCTGGGCATCGTCGGCAACGCCGGCACGTCGAACAGCCTTGTCGGAAGCGACTTGAACCCCGTTTACATCCACCAGAACACGAAGCTCTCAACGCTGAACGGCGGCGCCGGCGTGTATGCCGGCAAATTCACTGTGATCGACCGCAGCTCCATCTCGTTCACGGTCGATCTTTCGCAGTCGACCGACGACACCATCGGCGATGTCGTGCGCGACTTCAACGGGGCCGCGTCGCTCGTGGGCTCTTCCGCGCGCATGCGCGTGAACGACGCCGGCAACGGCCTCATCATCATCGACTCCGGACCCGGATCGGGGACGCTCTCGGTGACCGATCTGGATGGCGGCTCGACCGCGCGCGACCTGAACGTCAGGGGAACGGCGGGCTCGACCACCCCGGGCCAGATCAACGGTTCGTACGAGTTCGTCTTCAATATCTCCGCCACGGACTCTCTCACCTCCCTGGCGGCGGCGATCAACGCAAAGCACATGGGCGCCACGGCCATGGTCGTTTCGGACGGCAGTCCCACGGCCCCGTACAGGCTCAGCCTATCGAGCCAGCACGCCGGCCTGCAGGGCCGCACGACCGCTTCCTCCTCTCTCGCAGGGCTGGCCTTCACGACCACGATGGCGGCCCAGGACGCCGTAGTCCTCTACGGTTCCGGTTCCGGCGGCGCGACGCCCTTCGCCGTCACTTCCTCGGAGAACACTATTTCCGATATCGTCCCGGGTATGACGCTGCAATTGAAACAGGCCGGAACAGGCCCGGTTACGGTAACGGTCGACCGTGATATCGACGCGATCATTGAGCAGGCCGCCAAACTCGTGGAAGGCTACAACGCCGTCGTCGATCACATCAAGGAGAACAGCTCTTTTGATTCCGAGACCTACGCCAAGGGCATCCTCTTCGGCGATGCCACGGTCCGCAGCGTCGAAAGGACATTGCGCGACACCATCGCTCGCTCGGTGCCGGGCATCCCGACCGGCGAATGGAACACGTTCGCGTCGATAGGCATCAAGCTGACCTCAACGGGCAAGCTCACCTTCGACGAGTCGAAGCTCCGCAGCGCGTTGGAGTCGGATCCCGACGCGGTCAGCACGCTCTTCACGAAGCAACGCCCGGTCACACTGGACACGAAGTTGAGCGACTTGAACGACGGGCGCGGCGTCGCGAACGGGCTCGGCAACGATTTCAAGATAACCCGCCGTGACGGTGTGACGCTGAACGTGGATATCGACGGCGATGTGACTGTTGCCGATGTGCTCAACACGATCAACTCGCACGCGGGCAACGGCGACGGCCTGCTCGTCGCCTCGCTCTCTTCCGAGGGCTTCTCAATCGTCCTCACCGATTCGAGCGCGCAGGTCGGCGTCAACGTCCTCGCCGTGACGGTCTTGAACAACAGCCGCGCGGCGAATGATCTCGGTATTGCCAAGACGAGCTCCGCGGGCGAGAACGTCCTCAGCGGCAATCCCGTCAGCCTCAAGAACGACTATGGCCTGGCCGTCTGGATGGCCGAGAAGCTGGACAGCATCGCGGTGGACGAAGAAGGCCTCATCGGCAGCCGCACCAGGACGCTCGATGACCGCATCGAATCGCTCAACAAGTCCATCGAGAAGAACGAGGAGCGCGTGAAGCGCGTGGAGGAGAAGCTGGTACGTGAGTTCGCGAACCTCGAGAAGTTCCTGTCACAACAGCAGAGCATAATGGCGCAGGTGAACCAGCT
>JAVHLO010000366.1:0-353 GCA_031082105.1 Planctomycetota bacterium | reverse complement strand
ATTGCCGGGTTCAAGAGCGCCGGCAGTTCCGCAAGCAGCAGCCTTTCGGCGTAGGCCGGGGGCCGCCGACCTGCGGTGGGAGGTCATTGAAGTGGCAACGGACGCAGCACAACAATACCTGGAGACACAGGTGAGGACGGCAACGAAAGAGCAGTTGCTCCTCATGCTCTTCGACGGCGCCATCCGGTTCACGGACCAGGCGCGGCCGAAGATGGAGAAGAAGGACCTGGAGGGGACGCACGTCCTGCTTGTCAAGGCGCAGCGCATCACGCTCGAACTCATATCTGCGCTGGACAAATCGATCGGCGCGGAGATCTACAACAACCTGACCGGCCTGTACACCTTTGTGTACG
>JAVHLO010000365.1:1584-4010 GCA_031082105.1 Planctomycetota bacterium | reverse complement strand
CCCTCTTATGATGCACAGTTCCTCTTTCTTGTCCATGACAACCCGGACTTCATTTCTTTCTTCGCCAGGCTTCAGACCGTCCACTACGCACAGCCTGTTCGGAAGTCCGTCAGCCGAGCACTGCAACACGTTGAGTCCCGAACAAAGCTTCTCCAGCCTGAAACGCCCTTGATCATCCGAAACCGAGCCAGGCCGAGACGCACTTGAGTCTGTCTTCACAGTCGCCCCTTTGACCGGGCTGCCGTCGCGCATCGTCACGCGCCCGGATATTGCCGCGCTTGGGAATTCGACGATGATGTCAACCGCCTGCAAGTTCGGCGGTGATCCTCCCATTTGGAAGTAGGTAGGAGCCTCGACCACATGGACGTCCAGGTTCACACGCTCCACTTCAACCCGGACCCACCCTTCGGGCAAGCCATTGACCAAGAACGTGCCGTCCTTGGCGCTCAAAACGCGTCTCTCAACGCGGAATTCAGGCGCCGGCGTCGAATCGCCAATGGCCCTGGCCGGCGCCTCGACCAGCACCCGAACTCCCGCAACCGCGTTTCCGCTTGTGTCGCGGACTTTTCCGACGAGGCGATTGTCTCCCAATCTCGTACAGATATCCTCAAGGACGGTGTTGGCCGTCGCTATGTGCACCCCTGAACGGGTAGCGGATATCGACCATTTCTCCAGGTCGCCATCGCGAACCTGAACATCACATGCGCCGGCAAGGACTCCGGTGATTCGGTAGAGACCGTCCTTGTCGGTCTGCGCCTGCCACTCCAGGACGACTGTTTCCGGAGCGTTTGTTCCCCGCTGCCGACTGCCTTCTTGAAGAGCTTTCACGATTGCCCCGGCAAGCGGAGTCTTTCCGTCTTCTCCGATGACGCGCCCGCAGAGCGTGTTGCCGCCGGTCGGCTCTTGCGCAAGTAGGTCGCTGGGGAACAGAAGACACGCAAAGACAATGCAAAGACATGACCGAAGAATCGTTGGCGCCCCCGCATAGTCTGCCGGTGATGATAGACGATTCGGACTGGAAGAGGAAGAGATCATTGTCCATACCTCCTTGATGCCGACACCCGCCTGGTGACGAAATGCACTCTACGCAATGAGTGGCTGAATCTAACGCCTGGAATTGAATAGTAGCGCCGAAACCTGCCTGTGTCAAGAGAAACAGCGCCGGGGGGTGCAGGCGCCGTCTGTGGGCGATCTTGGGCATGCGATTTCTACGCCGCCCATGGCGGCGGTTCGAACTGTCCTGTGCACAAGGCGGCTCACGAACCCCCGGCATGGCCGGGGTAGAACCGGCAGCACCCACAAACTACGCCTGCGCCCAGCGCCGGGGATGCAGTTATCGGAACGTGGGCCTTTTGCGTCTCCGTCACGGATCCATCGAGAGCGTTACACCAGCGGTGTGTGGCTACTGGACATCCTATTCATCAAGCTCCGCGTACTGTGGCGGGCTTTCGCCAACGCGCTTGGTGACTTTCGGGTACTTGCCGGCGCCGGCCTTTTCCTCGATGTCCATGACGGTGACTTGGTGCCACCAGTCGTCGCCGAAATCGAACCAGTAGCCGAAGGCCTCGTCCTTCTTCAGCCCAAGGGCACCAATGGTCGCGTTTATGGTTCCAGCCGGCTTCTTGTTGCCGAAAGAATCCTCCTCCGTCACGGGCAGGACGTAGTGCTTGGCGTTTCGGTCCATTGGTCTCTTGCCGCCAACCTGGAACTCGTACATGTGCTCTTCTTCACGGTCGAAGGCGTCGAAGATGGCAAGGTGCAGGTCCTCCAGCGTCTGGTCGCCGCGAATCTGGATGGTGCGGCAGATGACCTTGTTCTTCCTGGCGAACTTCTGGGTGATGGGCCCGCTGACAATGCAGACCTCCAGCGTGAAGAGGCGGTCGTCCGTCAGAACCCATCCTCGCCCCGATTGCTTGCGCTTCGTCATCTCAGAATCCTTTCAGAATGTGTGTCAGTCGTTCGGCCCCCGGTGCGAGGTTGCGTCCTCGTCCACCCAGTTCTCTTCGGTATAGGACATGCCCTTGCGGCCCGGAACCTTGCGCGCCGGCCCAGGCCGGTAGAGCGCGCAACTCTTCGGGCCGTAGCAGAACGTCTCGAACCGGTACTTCTTCTGCGAGGGGTTCCAGTGGTCTATGATCATCTCGACCGGCATCCGGCAGCCCCAGATGCAGGTCGTGCAGTTGGTGTCGTAGGTGCGGACGTCCAAGCGGCGGTGCCCACGCGCCCGGTAGGTTGGCAGGTCTGGCGGCACGCAAAGGACCGGCGGCCCGGCGGGCGGTTCGCCCTCGGCGTCCTTTGTCACCTTGAGGCCGCTCGTCTTGTAGAACCCGGCCGTCTCCAGTCGCGGGTCAGCAACTGGGACTGCTTGGCCGCTCAGTTCCATTCCGACCCGGAAACGGTGCTTCGCGTGCGCGGCCTGTCCGACC
>JAVHLO010000365.1:0-1574 GCA_031082105.1 Planctomycetota bacterium | reverse complement strand
CCGACCGCGATCGAGAAGTCCCCCGCCCAGTTCCCGCACGTCCCTTCGACGCGGAGCACGTACCCCTGGTAGCTGTGCTGCCGTATGTCGAACGACCGCAGCAGTCGGATGCGCGGCTGAACGCCCATGAGCCGGCCGGACCACGCGATTTTCGCTTCGCTCGAAGACAATTCCGTCATCGGCCACTCCTCAGTTCTTCCTTTCGACCCAGCCTTGTTTTCATGAGTGTACTATATTTCTTCCGGATGGTTTGTCAAGCCATTTGCGTAAAATAGAATACGCTCTGGTCTCGGTCACAATCTGTCCGCTCCGCGCCGGCAGTAATGTCCGGAGCCGGTCTTTCATCTGCTGTCCGGGCGAAGACACTGCGACACGATGTTCTTGATGCGCTCGATCTTGTCTTCGCGCAGACCCGTGTCCTTCCCTCATTCGCTACCTGCTGTTGGCGAACCAGAATGCGTACTCATCGAGGACTTGGCGGTTCGGGGTCACCGAGGATTCCGGCAATACGCGCGCGTTGAGTCTCACGTTTTTCCATGGCGGTTTCCTCAACCATCCGGAAAATGTCAGGCCGTCCCAGGCCACCCGCTGGGAGAAAGAAGGTCCGTCAAGAGGCTGAAGAAGCGCGGGCGACCGATGACTCGTCAAAAACCCGGCCCGAGGCCGCAATGTTGAAGAGATCAAATGCAGGCAAGCCCCGCCCTGCGACGAGACAAGTATGGTGTCCCCGGAATCCCAAATGCAGGTAAGTCCCGTTACGCGACGAGATAAGTATAGTGTCCCCGGAATCCCTGGCGCCACGCGTGAAGAATTCGGAGCGCCGATCAGAAGGCGAGCATCTACGGCACTGGATCTGTGTCGCCATACCTTCGGCTTTTCTTCTCTTGGCGTACGGTCTTCTGCTTCCCATATCCGATTCTCAGACACTCTGACGGCCGCTTGTTCCTGGGAAGAATCTGCGGAGACACGCGCACAACATCCGCTCACACGTGGACGCTAGGTTCTTGTTATGAACCATGGGGAACCTGTCTGGGTTTCCTGCCACAAAGTTGCGAAACGACACCCGTCGGTCGGGGTGTTCGTCGGAATAGGCCCTCAGAATGTCCAGCAATGAGAACTTCCCGAGCGACGACTCGAGGCGTTCCAGATCGTCAATCGTCAGCGCAGTCAATGGGGCCACGCGGAAGCGTCCTTTGACCATCCAGCCGACATTCTCGCTGGAATCGGGCTGCAAGCGGTCTCTGAATTCGCCCGCCAGAAAATGTGCGTGGAGATGGGCCTGTGGCACGTTGTCATGCGCCACAAGGAGAGGAAACACTCGTTGCGCCTGCGATATGTCGATCCCTGCGGGGTTCCACTCTCCAGTGCTCAGCTTTGAAATGGTCCGCGCGAGCTGTGCGCATCCCTGTTCAACATAGCGCTCTCGCAGAGTATCGAGATAGTCGCTGCTTGTATTCCAAGATACCAGTTTGTCGGGAATCGTTCCGCCCTTCGCCTCGATCAGCACAATGTCTGTTGCGTAGTCGACAAGGAAATCAGCAACTTGCATCTTGTTGTCGGACTTCTCTCGGAGG
>JAVHLO010000364.1:764-4021 GCA_031082105.1 Planctomycetota bacterium | reverse complement strand
CTCCCTCTCCCCTTGGGAGAGGGAGAAGCGGGTCCCCTCTCCCTCTGGGAGAGGGTTAGGGTGAGGGCGTTCCGAACACCCAAGACTGCGGATTTCTGAACAGAACGACAACCCGGAGAGGAACCCGCCACGATACCTGTTCTTCCTGGGCGTTCCTTCATCCCTCACCCCCGCCCTCTCCCAGAGGGAGAGGGAGTCCCGTGAACCTTTTCGCGGTCCAGATTGCTTAAGAGAGTGGAGGACAGAACCAATGACGAATCTCTATAACACAGACCGGCATCCCGATCTCGGCGAACTCGAGGCTCTGCGCAGAGACGAGTCCGACGTCGAAGTGCGGCGTCACGTGGACCGCTGTGCGGAGTGCCGACGACGGCTCGGGGAGCTCGCCGGGCTGGCTGGCCGGCTCGAGTCCCTGGTGCCGCGCGCGCCAATCGAAATCCCGGCATCCACGGACCGCGCCGTTCTCGAAGCCATCGCGCGCCGCGCGGTCGAAATCCAATCCCCCCGTCTGCCGACCCGCCGTTTGCGCTATGTGCCGTGGATTGCGGCAGCGACAGCCGCTGCGGCACTGATCGGGATCGCAATCTGGGCGCTGGTAAAATTCCATTTCGCTGCGACACTGGACTCAGGGTCAGAATCAAACGTTGAAACGACCGTCGCCCTCACGGCAACAGGGCCGTTCGATGTCGACGGCAGCGGCGCGGTCGATATCCTCGATGCGTACTTGATGTCCCGGCGCCTGCGCCGGGGCGAGCTGATGCCGGGCGAACTCGACTTCGACCACAGCGGCAAGGTGGATGATCGCGACGTCGATGCGGTCGGTCAGCGCGCCGTCATGATCGCAAAGAAAGGTTCGTGAAGTCCCCCTTAGCAAAGGGGGATTCAGGGGGTTGTTTGTTGCCGACGATTCTACTGGTTCGTGACAATTCAGCTTCCGGGCAACTCGCCGCCTACCGCTCCCTCACGGTCGCGGCACTGATTCCTGAATTTCAAATGTTATGGACCTCAAGCACAGAGCGGAACGAAAGGTCAAAGCTGCGGCTTTGACGCTCCAAAATACGACGGATCTCCAAGCAAGAAGAATGTTGCTTGTCCAGTGCGACAGGAAGATATCAATGCATAAGAGAATACTCGCAATCCTGTTTCTTGGAACCCTGCTCGCGACGGTCGCCGGACTCGCCGACGAGCGACAGGAACCGCAGCAGCCGCCCGATGGGACGCCCCGGTTCGAGGCCTGGGACCTGCGGATCGATGCCGGCGCAAACCGGCTTGCCGCGTACCAGGTCGAACTGAGCTACCCACCGGACCGCGTGAAGATAGTCGGCCTCGAAGGCGGTGAGACAGCGGCCTTCAAGAACGCGCCATACTACGACCCTGCGGGGATGGAGGGCGGGCGCATAATTATTGCCGCGTTCGCGACCGACGACGATGCCGCGCCCGCGGGGAAGACCCGGGTCGCGCGAGTACACGTGCAGGTCACCGGCGGGACGGAGCCCGGCCTGCAGACCAAGGTCGTGGTTGCCGCGCAGCCCGGCGGCGCGCAGATCGGGGTCGAAACTGAATTGACGAGGTCGGTCAAGTAGAATTGTGGCCATGGTGGAGAAGCCCGGCTGAAGCCGGCATACGACAGTGTGACTCGAATATCCGGAGAACGACGGCAAAGCCGCGTGTGTTTTTTGAATGGAGAGCATCAATGCATACGAAGATGGAGTTCGCTGCGAAGCTGGCTTGTGCGGCCGCATTGCTCGCGATCGCGCTCACAATGGCAATAACTATTCCTGCGCTGACCTCGTGCAGCGGGTACAAACCGTCCGCGGAAAGATCGACGACAGGAACGCAGCCGGCGAGCATCCGCGCCGTTGAAGACCAACGCGGCAGGTATTTCGAGCGCGATACCGCCGAATGCGAACTCCTCATCATTGCGCGTTGTGGACTTGCGATCCAGCGCGCCCCGGTATCGGACATCGACGAGCAGCAACAGCCCCCCGTCGATGTACCCACGCGAGCCGAGCTTCGCGCGGTGACTTCGGGCGGAGAGCAGCAGACCGTCCCGCTCCCGCTCGAACACACGGATGTGAAGGCGCGCGTATCCGCCTTCGTCGCGACCGTCGACGTGCTCCAGAAATATCACAACCCGTACGGCGAAAAGATCGAGGCGGTCTACGTGTTCCCACTCCCCGAGCTCGCGTCAGTGACCGATTTCTTGATGATCATCGGCGACCGGCAGATCCGCGGGATCATCCGCGAGCGCGAAGAGGCTCAGCAGATTTATGAAGAGGCAAAGCGCCAGGGCTACGTCGCCTCGCTCCTCACGCAGGAGCGGCCGAACATCTTTACGCAGAAGGTCGCCAATATCGAGCCCGGCAAGAAGATCGACATCAACGTCAGGTACTTCTACGCCCTGCCCTACCGCGACGGCGAGTACGAGTTCGTTCTTCCGATGGTCGTCGGCCCGCGGTTCAACCCGCCCGGCAGCTCGACCGGTGTCGGCGCGGTCGCGGCGGGCGAGCGCGGCGCGTCCGGACAGCGCACCGAGGTACAGTACCTCCCGCCCGATAAGCGAAGCGCGCACGATATTTCCGTCCAGGTGGACGTCGATGCCGGTGTCTCCGTCGAGAAGGTCTATTCTCACTCGCACGCGATCCAGACCACGCGCCATGACGCGTCCCGGTTCTCCGTTTCGCTCTCCCCGAACGATACGATCCCGAACAAGGACCTCGTCCTGCGCTACAAGGTCGCCGGCGCGCAGACGAAGATCGGCGCGATGGTGCAGCGGTCCGAGAAGGGGAACTTCTTCGCGCTCGTGCTGCAGCCGCCGGAAGACATGAAGAACCTGCCGCGGATGCCGAGGGAGATGGTCTTCGTGCTCGACTGTTCCGGCAGCATGAAGGGCCGGCCGCTCGACAAGGCGAAGGACGCGATGCGCCGGTGCCTGCGCAAGCTCGACGAGAACGACACGTTCCAGATCGTGCGCTTCTCAGACAGCGCGTCACAACTCGGCCGCGAGCCGGTCCAGGCAACGCCGGAGAACGTCCGCAAGGGGATCGCGTACCTCGACGGGCTCGAGAGCGAGGGCGGCACGATGATGATCCGCGGGATCGAGGCGGCGCTCGATTTCCCGCACGACGAGCACAGGCTGCGTATCGTGTCGTTCATGACCGACGGCTACATCGGCAACGAGATGGAAATCCTGGCCGCCATAAAACGGAGACTCGGCCCGGCGCGCATCTTCAGCTTCGGGATCGGCACGTCGGTCA
>JAVHLO010000364.1:0-754 GCA_031082105.1 Planctomycetota bacterium | reverse complement strand
GGTCAACCGCTACCTGCTCGAATCGATGGCGAAGATCGGCCGCGGCGCGGTCGCGTTCGTCGGGCTCGATGAGGGTTCGAGCGAGGCGGTCGACCTCTTCTACGACCGCGCGGCGCACGCTGCGCTCACCGACATCAAGGTGAACTGGGGCGGAATGACGGTGTCGGATGTCTTCCCGCACGAGATTCCCGACCTGTTCGTCGGCCGGCCGGTGCTGCTCACGGGCAGGTTCGAAGGGATGAACGACCGCGCGACGGTCCGCATCAGCGGCCGGGTCGGCATGGAGGAGCGGTCGTACGCGGTGGACCTCGACCTCGATTCGCATGCGACGCAACACGAGGGGATCGTATCGCTCTGGGCGCGGTGGATGATCGCGGACCTCTCGGAGCAGGAGATACACAGCCCATCGAAAGGGTTGCAGAAGGAGATGATCCAGATCTCGACGCAGTACAAGGTGCTGTGCCAGTACACGGCGTTCGTCGCGGTGGACAGCCTCGAGCGGACGGCAGGCGACCATGGCGTTACGGTTCAGGTCCCGGTCCCCGTCCCCGACGGCGTGCGGTACGATACGACGGTGAAGGAGAAGTAGTGTAGCACCCCGCCGCCGGGCGGGGTGACCGTCGGAAGAGGAGAGGGAAGATCCCAAGCACTTCTTCCATGCGCGGGTCGAGGGAGAATACCTATCGAGGGGAATTCGTTCTACCCTCACCCTGACCCTCTCCCAAAGGGAGAGGGGACCTTTTTCTCCCTCTCC
>JAVHLO010000363.1 GCA_031082105.1 Planctomycetota bacterium | reverse complement strand
CCAGAAGCGCACGGTCACCTTCGTCTCGCTCCACCCTTTGAACTGGAAATGGTGGTGGAGCGGCGCGATCCGGAATATCCGCTTCCCCCAGACGCGGAAGGAGAATATCTGCAACGCAACAGACACCGTTTCAACCACGAAGATCGCGCCCACGACGAAGAGGAGCAGCTCCTGTTTCGCAATCACGGCGATCGTGCCGAGCAGAGCCCCGAGCGGCAGCGCGCCCATGTTGCCCATGAATACACTTGCTGGGAAGCTGTTGAACCAGAGGAAGCTCATGCACGCGCCCGCCATGGCGGCGCAGACGATCGTCACCTCGCCCGCCTCCGGGATGTAGGCCAGCTCAAGGTGACGCGCAAAGTCCACGCGCCCGACCACGTAGCAGATCACGGCATACGCAAGCACGGCAATGATCGTGCATCCCACGGCCAGACCGTCCAGGCCGTCAGTCAGGTTGACCGCATTCGAAGAGGCCACTATGACGAGCATCACGAAAAGCGGAAACAGCCAACCCAGGTGGATGTACTTCTTCGCGATAGGGACGTACAGCGACAGCGGAACCACCCGCACCTCGGACGACTCACGCTCCGGCCCGAGCGCCTGCCCGCAATCGCCGCACTTTTCGGGCTCCTCGACCCCCGTGACCGACGGAGCGTGCCGCAAGGCCGGCAGGTTGAAGCCTTCCGGCTCCTGCTGCTTGAAATACCAGAAGAGCGCAACGCCCACAAACAGCCCGATGATCGCCTGGCAGAAGAGCTTCGTCGAAATGCGCATCCCGTGCCGCTTCGGGTCGGTCAGCTTGATGTAGTCGTCCGCGAACCCGACGAGCGACATTGACACGGTCACAAAGACGCACAACAGGATGTAGACGTTGTCGAGCCGTGCCATCAGGAAGACTGCGAGGAGGACGGCCGGGATGAAGAACAGGCCTCCCATCGTCGGCGTGCCGCGCTTCCCCTTGTGCAGTTCGGAAAGCTGTTCGGAATGTGTTTTTTCAGCCCGTTCGCGTACCTTCAGCTTGGACAGGAACGCTATGAGCCAGGCGCCCAGAAGCAACGTCAGGGCGAACGCCGCCATTGCGGCGCCCGCGGCCCGGAACGTGATGAACTGGAACGATTTCCAGATCGGGAAGAGCAGTTCGTACAGCAAGTTGGCGATTCTCCAGCCAGTTTTGGAGTGCGGCAGCTCCCTTCACTTTCAGCGGCCGAACCTACACCGACAACTTCCTTGTGGCGCACTTGAACGGTTCCAGCACGCGTTCGAGTTCCATGGCGCGCGAGCCCTTCAAGAGGACAAGGTCGCCCTCCTTCAAGTACTCGTACACAGCGCCGGTCAGCTCGGCGGCCTCGAAGAAGTGCACCAAATGAAAATTCTTCCGTTTGAGCAACGACGCGCGCTCCATTGCGAATCTCATCTCGCGGCCGTACAGGAACACCGCATGCGCGTCCGCGTCCGCAAGCCGCTCGCCGAGCTTTTCGTGGAACCCGCGCGATTCTCCGCCGAGTTCGCACATGTCACCCAGCACGAGTATCTTGCGCGCAGGCGTCTCTGTACGGAGAAATTCATCTATTGCCATGGACATCGAACGCGGGTTCGCGTTGTAGGCGTCGTTGATGAAGTCGATGTTTCTCATCGTGACCGGCTCCATGCGCATCGACGGCGGCTTGAAATCGGCCAGGCGGCCTGCGATTTCGGCGAGCTCGACGCCTTCGAGGTTGGCGACGGCCGTGGCGGCGAGCGCGTTGTAGACATTCCAGGACCCAAGGACGCGCATGTCGACGTGATGCCGTCCCTGCAGGACGAACGACAGCTTGTTCGAGTCGGTGAGTATCTCCGCGCCGCGCACGTTCGCGTCGGAGTACACGCCGAAAGTCACGATACGCGCCTTGCAGCGCCGCATGAGTTGCGCGATCCACTTGTTGTCCTTGTTCAGCACGGCGAAATTGCTCTCGCTCAGTGCGTCGAGCAGTTCGCCGTTCGCGCGCGCGACCCCGGGCAGATCGACCAGCCCTTCCAGATGTTCCTCGGATATGCTCGTCAGTACACCCACGTGTGGCGGCGCAATGGAGCAGAGGTTGGCGATTTCGCGGGGGGCGTTCGTACCCATCTCGAGCACGGCGTATTCCGTATCCTCGCTCACGGTCAGCGCAGTCAACGGCAGGCCGATGTCGTTGTTGAAGCTCCGCGGGGATTTCACGACCCGTCTGTCCTTCGACAGGATGTGCGCTATCATGTCCTTCGTGGTCGTCTTGCCGTTGCTGCCGCCCACGGCGATGATCCTGGCGGACATGTGGCTCAAGTAGTAGCGCGCGATGTCGCCGAGCGCGGTGAGCGTGTTTCCGACGTGAAGGATGGGGAAGTCCTCGGGCACCTCCTGTCCTTCCAGCGGCCTGGAGACGATTGCGGCGACCGCGCCCCTCCGTATTGCGCCGCCGACGAACGCGTGGCCGTCGAACTTCTTTCCCTCGAGCGCGATGAAGAGGTCGTCGGCCTGGACCGTGCGCGAATCGGTGTGGACCCGCTTGACCACGACGCCCGGAAGCATGCACTGCACTTCCGCATTTGCGGCTTTGCGTATCTCTTCAAGAGTGAGAGGCATCATAGTACGCGTCTCGAAAGCAGTGGATAAAAGGCCCGGAACATGAGCACGAGCGGCTCGGCGGGAGCCTCGCACTCGCGATCGCATCGACGGGCACAGGCGGGAAGCCTGTGCTACACAATTCCTTCGAAGAATTCCTTGACGATCTTGCGGTCGTCGAACGGCTTCACCGTGTCCTTGAATATCTGGTACTGTTCGTGCCCCTTGCCGGCAACGAGAACCGTGTCGCCGCTCTTGGCAATCCGGAGCGCTTCACGGATCCCCTCCGCCCTGTCGACCTGGACCCTGCACCGCGACCGGTCTCTGATCCCGCCGCAAATCTCCGCGACAATCGCTTCCGGCGGCTCGCTGCGCGGGTTGTCCGATGTGACAACAATCAGGTCCGCCCATTGTTCCGCAACCGCGCCCATCATCGGCCTTTTGCCCTTGTCGCGGTCTCCACCGCAGCCGAAGACGACGATGAGCCGCCCGACCGTCATCTCGCGCAGCGCCTGCAGGACATTCGCAAGCGCATCGTCGGTGTGCGCGTAGTCCACCAGCACCGAGAATCCCTGGCCGCAGTCGACCTGTTCCAGCCTCCCTCTTACCGTACTGACCGTTTCCACTCCCTGCTTGATGATATCGGGATGGATTCCGGCGGCAAGCCCGCATGCGCACGCGCACGCGATGTTGCGCACGTTGTGATTTCCGACCAGCCTGCTCCGGACATCGATTGTCCCCTGCGACGTTTCAAGACTCATTGTCGTGCCGAGCATCGATGTCGACCATGTCCGGACGTTGACTTGCGACGATACGCCGGCCCGGGTAGGGCCGACGCCCCAACTCAACACGCTGCATTTCGCTCGACCGGCCATATACTCGCCGGCCGGATCGTCCGCGTTCACGACGGCATGGCCGTCCGCGGGGAGCATTTCGAACAGTATCCCCTTCGCCTCGCGATAGGCCTCCATTGTCTTGTGATAGTCGAGGTGGTCCCTGGTCAGGTTCGTGAACGCGGCGATCTCGAATCGCGTGCATGCAACGCGCTTCTGGACAAGAGAATGCGAGGAGACCTCCATGACGGCCCACTTCGCGCCGCCGGCGAGCATGTCGCTGAAGTAGCGCTGCAACTCGATCGCGTCGGGGGTCGTCACCGGCGCGGGGATTTCGCGGTTGCTCACTCGGTACGATATGGTGCCCAGCAGTCCGGCCGTATTGCCGGCCGCGCACAGGATCGAGTGGACCAGCATAGAAGTGGTCGTCTTGCCGTTCGTGCCGGTAATGCCGACGACCTTCAACCGGTTTGTCGGGTGTCCGAAGAAAGTGGCGGCCGCCACGGCCGTTGCGGTCTTTGCGTCGGAAATCACTATCTGTGTCAAATCCGGGAACAGCGCGCTCCGCCGCTCAGAAAGAACTGCACTCGCCCCTTTCTGGACGGCCTGAGGTATGAAGTCGTGGCCGTCGGCCTT
>JAVHLO010000362.1 GCA_031082105.1 Planctomycetota bacterium | reverse complement strand
AGGAAAAGCATCGACAGACTGTCATTTCGAACTCGGTTTCCGCCGCAGGCGGAAAACAAGTTCGGCATGACTGCGAATCGAATTTCATGAAAAGGCCGGGGTAGGAAGAAAGGTCACAAAAATATCGGAGGCGGGAGTCAGAAGCAGTCCGAGGAGACACAGAGCTGCAGGCGTTCCCGTATTTCCGCTGCCTCGCCGTCTCTCTTCCCTGCCCTCGTTCTGGTGCGGCTGCGGCGGAAGGGCAATCTGTGGCTTTCACTCTCTCTGCCTACTGCCTACAGCTTCGTCGTGGGCGTGTTGTCCGGGTCAAGCGGTTCCGCCTGTTCCTTCTGCTCCGCTTCCTTCTGCATGGCGGTCAGTTCGAGGATCTCGTTCACCTTCCGGATGAGCGTCGCGCGCTGGAACGGCTTCGACATGACACCGTACATCCCGTAGAAGAAAGTCTTCGGCGTGTGCTCGATTACCGCCTTCGCGGTGAGCATGATGATGGGAATCGTGCGCGTCTTCTCGTCCCCCTGCAGCGCCTCCGCAACCTGGTACCCGTTCATCCCCGGCATCATGATGTCGAGGATGACGACATCGATCCCGCCCAGCCTGGCGATCTCGAGCCCCTTCACCGGGTCCGGCGTTGTGACGACCGCATAGCCTTCCTGCTCCAGGAAGTACCGCGTTATCTCCAGGATGCGAATCGTATCGTCGACAACCAGGACGGTCTTTGCTTTTTTCGGTCCTGTCATTTATCGAATTCAGCCTAACATGTTCCGCTCTCGCGGGAAACCGGGGCCCCACGAATTTCGGATTGCGGATTGAAGATCGCAAATCCGAAATCCGCAATCCGAAATCCGAATTTGCCACCGCGTTCCCCTCCGCCCCTTCCTACGCGTCGACGCGCGCCGGCTACTTCAGGTTCTTCTTGAGCACCTTCCCGGTCGGGCCGTGGGGCAGTTCCGTACGGAACTCCACGCATTTGGGCACTTTGTATGCGGCGATTCTGCCTCTGGCGTAGTCGCGCAACTCACTCTCGGTCGACTTCTGTCCTTCGCGCAACACGACGAACGCCTTCGGCGCCTCGCCGCGCACGGTGTCAATGACTCCCACGACCGCGCACTCGGCGACCGCCGGATGTTCCAGGAGGCACCGCTCGATTTCGCTCGGGAAGATGTTCTCGCCGCTCGACAGGATCATCTCCTTCTTTCGTCCGGTGATCCGGAGAAACCCGTCGGCGTCGAGCCGCCCGATATCGCCGGTCCGCAGCCACCCCTCGGCACACACGGCTGTGCGCGTGGCCTCGGGCTGGTTCAGGTACCCCTTCATCACGTTCGGGCCGCGGACGAGGATCTCGCCATCCAGGTCCGGCGCGACTTCGCGGCCGGCGTCGTCCACTATCTTCACCGACACGGACGGCAACGGCCTGCCCACGGTGCCGGGCTTCGATGCGGCGCGCGTGTTCACCGAGACGACGGGCGCGGACTCGGTCATGCCGTACCCTTCGTGGAGCGGGACCTCGAACGCGCGTTCGAACGAGACCCGCACATCCTCGGGCAGCGCCTCTCCGCCGGCGACGCAGATCTCCAGCGAATGCGGACGTTTCCCGACGGCCGTGCAGGTCTTCGCGGCCCGGTCCGGCGCAGCGCCGTGGCGCGGCGTGGCAAGCGCCCGGAACTGCGACGCGATCCCGAGAAGGACATTTATCCCCATGTCGCTGATCGCCTCCGCTACGCGCGCGGGGTGGAATTTCTTCATCAACACCACGCTGCCGCCACTCAGCAACGGCACGAGCATCGAGCAGGTCAGCGCAAACGAATGGAAGAGCGGGAGTATCCCCAGGAACACCTGCCCCTCGTGGAACCCCACGTATTCTTTGCAGTCCTTCACGTTTGACAGCAGGTTCTCGTGCGTGAGCATCACGCCCTTGGGGTAGCCCGTCGTCCCGGACGTGTACAACAGCGCGGCGACTTCCGGGGCCGGCCCGGTCGATGTGCCGGCCGCGGCCGGCCGGGCCGACGCGGCGGCCAGCTTCGGAGCGACCTCCTCCAGCACGATGAGCTTCAGCGGGAGCTGCGCCAGTATGGGACGGAAATACTCGGACGTGATGATGGTGTCGAGCCCGGAGTCCTTCACGATGTAGCCGAGCTCGTCCTTGTGCAGCAGGAAATTCAGCGGGGTCGGGATCCGGCCGGCGAGTCCGAGCCCGAAGAAGACTGCGGGGAACTCCTTGCAGCCGGGGAGCATCATACCCACGTGCTGCCGGTCGGTCGTCGACGCAACCAGCCGCGCGATCCCGGCCGCCACCGCGCCGAGCGCGGCATAGGAGAACGACCGGGGCCGGCCTTTCGCCGGGTCGCCTTCGACGTCGCCGTCGGTGACGGCGACTTTTTCGGGCACACGCCGGCAGACTTCCGAGAACGCTTCGGAGATGGTCATCTTTGGGCTCAAACGGGTCGCAGAACGGCCACCTGAAACACGGATTGCGCGCTAGCCCGACTCATTCATGAAGAAGCGTGACAATGTCATTCCCGCGAAAGCGGGAATCCAGAAAACAGCGCAACAGCAAGAGGACAAGAGAGGATTCCGACAGTCTCGGTCGTGTGGGCGATCCGCTGGATTCCCGCTTTCGCGGGAATGACAGCTTATCGGGCTTTTTCCCTGATACGCGAATAATCCGCGCTAGCGAACCGGCGTATCCGATTCCCCGGCGCCGGCGCGAGCGGACTTACCGATGAAGTCGCGCCAGATTCCATACTTGGGCTCGATCGCCTTGGCGAAGATGAATGTCGTATTCTTCGGGGCGACGGGTTCGCCGATCAGACGCATCTGGGCCTGGTGCAGGAGTTGTCCGCCCTTTCGCGCGTTGCATGCGCTGCACGCGGCGACGACGTTCGTCCAGACCGACCGGCCGCCGAGCGATTTGGGCACGACGTGGTCGATGCTCAGTTGAGACGCCGGCATCTTCTTCCCGCAATACTGGCAACGGCACTCGTCGCGGTTCAGGACGTTGCGGCGGCAGAACCTTATCTTCCGCTGCGGGACCTTGTCGAAGGTGTGAAGCCGCACCACACGTGGGACCTCGATGGAGAGGCTCGGCGTGCGCACGACATCGACCCGCGCTGCATCCCCAGGTTGCGCGGGCGGTTCCCGTCTGATCCAGGACTCGAAATCGTACGATGCGTAGGAACCGTTTGAGGCGGTGACTATTTCTGCGGCGTCTTTCATCAGAAGGGAGAAAGCGCGCTTGGCCGAAATCACGTGAATGGCAACGTAGGAACGGTTCAGCACCAGCACGCTGGCAGCCAGAGCGCTGCCGTTGCTGCCTGCTTGTCCCCGAGTACTGTGATAGTCATCCGTGCCCATTGACGATCAACCTTTGACATTTGACAATTGACATTTGACAATTGACAGGTCGCGCCAACGCTCCGGTGAGCCGTCAAGTGTCATGTGTCAAATGTCAACCGTCAATTGTCCGATTCTGGTGCTGGGGGCGGGATTCGAACCCGCACACCTTTCGGCATACGCCCCTCAAACGTACGCGTCTACCAGTTCCGCCACCCCAGCGGCGCTCTTGGCGCATCCTTTCCTCTACAGGTTGAGGGGATACGATACCAACCCTAGCCGATAGAGTCAAGCATTTAAACGTCTCGGAGAATGTGCGGACTTTTCCGCCATAGGTGAGGGGGTGTGTTTCGCTGCGGCTAGTGCGGGTTAGGATAGGCTCCTAGTCTTCGTCCGGCTGATCTTGTTCTTGCGGCAATGACCCGCTCTCAATGGCCTTGATGGCCGCCTCGGCGGCCTCTCGCACCGGATACACCACTTTTTCCTCGTTCGTAAGCGGATTCACGCACACTGTATGCTGTTCGGGGTCAGTTCGAGCAACCTCGCGCAGGTGCGGTAGAGCCTCCGCGCAGCGCAACTCGCCCAGCGCATAGGCGGCATTGGCGCGTATCTCCGCACTCCAGGATTTCTCGATAGCTTCGATAAGCGTTGGAACGCTTATGTATTGTGAGGTCAGCTTCCCGAGTTCCGGAAAGGCCGGAGAGGTACAGTTCTCCGGAGC
>JAVHLO010000361.1 GCA_031082105.1 Planctomycetota bacterium | reverse complement strand
CGATTTGCGGTGGGATTGCATTTGCTGTCGTGATGACTTCAGATCCTGCAAAATACCATTCGAAATCGAACGGCTGCTCAGAGAGACGTACGATGATGGTGCGGACTGTGATTCTGTTCGGGCTCATGGCGCTGTGCGTGTCGCCTCTCGGCGCGCATCACGGTACAGCGCTTCCGCCCCGGGATTACCTGAAGGAGTTTGCCGGTCTGCCGATCGTCGATGCGTGCGTGGCTACCGATGCATACAATGTCTACCTTACGGTGGCGGAACGATCGAGTCAGCTTGATAAGGATGAGGACGGGGTCAGGGCGCTCGCCTTTGACATAGTTGCCTATGCCGAGAATCGACGCACGCTGAGACCCTACGACGGCGTCATCACGCTGTCGATCACGTCCGCCTGTGCGGGCGAATCCGAGCTCACTGTCCCGCTGGAGTCCCGTTGCGGGGTGGGGATCGATTGCACGTCCCGGTTCCACCTGCAAGCGGCCGCGGCCTTCCAGGCTGAGGTCGCAGTGCTTCTCGATGGCCTGCCGAAGAGAGAGTCAGCGCGGTTCGTCATCCAGTTCGGCTCGAGGGCGACGAACCTGATGTTGCTTTGTGCGTTGCTCTTCCTCGTCCTTCTCTCCGCCGGGCTGGCATTCGTGGTCCGCCGCGGGAGACACCGGGGCGTTGGCGTGGGAGGGGCGATTGTCGCACGCAGTTGACTCCGCGACATGATTCGCGGCTGGAGCGTGTGATTCGCGATGACGGGAGGACTGAAACGAGTGTTCCGCCCAGAACCGCACCTTTCGTTTTGATGGAGCTTGCGGTCAACCAATGTCTGCGGGCATCGACCTCCTGAGATGTGGGGCGCTTCGAGCTGTTGCGCGAAGCAGGCCGCTCCTGTTCGTCCTCAGGCTGCCGGTACTGATCCTTTTCGTGGGGCTGATGCTGGCCGCCTTGCTGGGAAGCGAAAGCAGAAACATCGCGACTGCCGGCACCGGCGTATTGTGGCTTGTTGCGGTCAGTGTTGTGACGCCGGTTGTCGGGAAGTTCTGGTGTGTGGTTTGCCCATGGGACGCGGTGGCGGAGTGGATTCAGCGGCTGGGTCTTTGGCGAAAGAACGACGATCCGCTGACGGCCGGTTTCACGTGGCCGGCCGGTCTCGCGAACGCGTATCCGGCGCTGGGTCTGTTCGTGGCGCTTGTCTGGGCGGAGTATGCGTTCGATGTAACGGACAGCCCGAGATTCGTTGGATATTTCTGTGCCGGGATAGTGTCCGCAGCGGTTGTTGTGGGCCTGCTGTTCAAACGCAAGACGTTCTGCCGGTATGTCTGCCCGATCGGCGCAACGAGCGGCCTGTATTCGGTATTCTCGATTTTCGAGATTCGCGCGCGCGACAGGGAAAGGTGCCGCACCTGTCGCTCGAAGGACTGTGTGCGCGGAAACGAGATGGGCTACGGCTGCCCCGTGTACGAGTACCCGGGGACGATGGAATCGAATGTCAACTGCATCCTGTGCACAGAGTGCATAAAGACCTGCCCCTACGAGAACGTCGGGCTGAATCTGCGATTTCCGGGCACTGAGTTGCTCTGCGGGACGAAGGACGCATCACGGCACGTGCTTGGTCGTCGGAATGACCTGTCATTGCTGGCGGGCGCAATGCTCGCGCTGAGTTACACGCATGGCCTGTCACTGACGCCGGTTTTCGGTCGTTCCGTGGTGCTTGTGGCAAACTTCGTCGGTGTCGGCACCGTACTTGCCTTTAGTGTGCTTCTGATATTGTTCCTGGCGGCGGTTTGGGGCGTTTGTTGTGGCGTCAGGCTCGCGGTAAGAACTGCAGACGGACCTGCCAGTCGACGAGTCGACCACGTTGTGCTCGTGTTGGCGTTGACAGTTCATCTGATCTTCACGGTTCAGCACGCGTTTGCGCGCGGCGAGTTGCTGATCCCGCTGTTGTCTGATCCGATAGGCAGCGGGTGGGACCTGTTCGGAACGGCGCGAATGACGCATTTTGTCCCGATGGAGCCTGCCAGCATGTTCGCGCTGCAGGTGGGTCTGGCGGTCGTCGGATGGGTGGCAGTTCTCGTGCTGTTGCTGAGAAGAGGCGCCTCCCAGGCCGTCGGCCCGGGGCGACGCGTCGCGGCCCTGCTGCTTGTGATATCGTTTGCGACTACGACGTTGTCAGTCGCTCTGTGGATGGCGGTTTCCTACGTGAACGCGGCGGTTTCACGTTTGATCTAGGTACAAGCAAATGCGTCGAGCATTCGGAAATCTGGTGGCAATGGTCATGATGCTGGTCCTGCATGGCGTGGGGACAGGGCAGGGGACCGAACCCTCTGGCGGATCGAGCGACACCTGGACGGAACTCGAGGGGCTCTGGGAAAAGGGGGACACTGAGTCGCGGGTCCGCTACCTGGAGCTGTGCGCCCGACACGACAGCCGCCGGGCGATCCGCCGCATGCTCGGCACTCACGTCCTGGAAGACAAGCGCGAACCTGTCCGCGCGGCGGTTGTAAGGTGCCTTTCGGAGATCAAGGAACCGCAGGCCGTCGAATATCTGAAGGAACAACTGCAGTTTCCAAATCCCGAGATTCGCGAGATCGTGGCTGGCGCGCTGGGGGTGATCCCGAAACCGGGAGGTCTCGAGGCGTTGGTTGAGGGTCTTGAGAAGGAAGTGATCCCGTCCGTCAAGGCGGCTTTTGCCCGCGCGCTTGGGGCCTATCCGGATCAACGGTCGGTGGAAGCGCTGCTCAAAGTCGCGACTCCTCCCCGGCCGCGTGCGGTTCGGGAGGCCGCGCTTTCGTCGTTAGGACAGATCCCGCTGCCCGAGGCGGTCCGGGCCCTGCTCTCATGCGCGAACGAGCCGGATTGGACTTTGAGGGAGACTCTTGAGCACGGACTTTCGGGAAGGGCCGCCGCGCAGGCCGGGCTGGAACAATGCCTGAAAGAGGGGCTGTCGTCCGAACGCCCGCGGCAGCGCGAAGTCGCGGCAATCGCGGCGGGCAAGATCGGCTTGACGGGGCTGGAAGGCTATGTCGCGAAGCTGTCGGCGGACCCGGACGTAGATTGCGCCGTCGGCGCGGCAATCGCGCTCGGCAGGTTCTCGGAGTCCGCGACCGCCGGCGGCTCGCTCCTCGGCATCCTTGAGATGGAACCGGAGCGCGTGAAGCCGGAAGTTCGAGTGGCCGCGGCGTATTCCGTGGGCGAAGCGGGGGTCAAGTCGGAGCCTGCGCGCCTGGTGAAACTAATTGCGACGGAGAAAGACTGGCGCGTGCGGGAGGCGCTGAAACTGGTTCTGGCGAGGTTGATCCTGGCGGATGGTCAGTCCACCGGGACTCCAGCGGCGCTGTTCGCGGCCATAGAGTCAGTCGAGAAGAATGGGATGGCCGGACAGGACCTGCAGGATGTTCTGGATTGCGCACTTGCCGGCAACCTGAAGGGCCTTCCTGAGGAGACGACGGAACTGCTGGAGGCTTTGAGAGCCAAGGGACGCCTGCCGAACGACGGAGTGCCTGCCGGCCGCGCGGCGTATCCGCCGATCCTCGCAAAACGACCCCAGTGGCCCAGGACTGTGGTTCAGATCGACCCCGGCGATTCCCGCAGAGGGCAGGCGAACGCCGTCTCGGAAGGGCTGCTTTGGTTGATGCGGAACCAGGAGGCGGACGGACGGTGGGGATGCGCGAAGCACAATCCCTACTCGGGGAATGTTCCGCTCGTGGGCTTCGACTACGAAGACGAGGTCTCGGATCCGGCCGTCACCGGCCTGGCGCTGTTGACGCTCATGGCCGAGGGGTACGTGCCGGCGTCAGGGCCGCATCGCGAGGCAATGCGGCGGGCGATCGACTACATCCTCTCATGCCAGGACGAGACCGGCCTCATCAACATCGAGAAGGGCCATGTCCACAATGCACGGTGCCTGCCTTTGGGATCCGATCATGGGTCGCGACCGCGACGATACAATCACAACATCTGTACGCTGGCGCTCGTGGAGGCGTACGCCATGACGGGCGTCGAGAAATACAAGATCGCCGCTGTGCGCGCCCTCGATTGCTCGCGAAATACCCCGATGCCCGGG
>JAVHLO010000360.1 GCA_031082105.1 Planctomycetota bacterium | reverse complement strand
GTATGAAAGACAGCCGGCCTCCAGGAAAGCGAAACTCAAACTCCGCCCCAAGCTCACGCCGCTGTTCGAGAACAATATCGCCGTCGTGCGATCGTTGCGCGAGTTGATTGACGAGACCTGGGAGCGGTTGCTGGCGTCCGCGCCGCTCCTGGCGGAAGAATAGCCCGCATTATTCATGAAAGAACGCGGGAATGACAGACTGTCGACCTTTTCCCTGATACGCGAATAATCCGGGCTAGTAAGGAGAAACCTCGATGAAGAACAGAAACCGGAACATGGGAAGCGCGCTCATCATCACGTTGTTCGTGATCATCATCATGGTCGCGTTCGCAGGGTCGTACGTGGCGGTCACCGCCAAGCACTCGCAGGCGTCGGACTACAACCTCGAGACGACGATGTCGTTCTACGCAGCCGAGTCGGGGCTCGATGCGTGCCTCTCTTCGCTGAACAACAGCGGGACGGGGATCGTTCTGGGCGACCTGCCCGGCGTATCGGGCACAGGCATGTCGTTCAGCATGACGAACCAGCAGGCCGACGGGATCGACAACGACAATAACGGGATCGTGGACGATGCCGACGAAGCGGGCAACTACAGCGGCGCGTGGTATCAGTCCCGCCCCACCGCCGTACCGCAGTTTTTCCCCTGGGGCAACGACAACCTGGACAACGATGGCGACGCCGAGATTGACGAGGCGGACGAAAAAGACACCTATGTCGGCAAACTCTACAGCGCCGGCTCGGCGGGTGGGCACGTCACGACCATCGCCGCGGAAGTCATCGCCACACGCAGCTCGGCGTTCGCAATGGCGATGTTCGGCGATGATTTCGTCACCATCGCCGGCGCAAATGCCATGACCGACAGCTACAACTCCGGCAAGGGGTCTTACGTGGACCAGCTTACGACTTGGGGCGACAATGGCAGGGACGACGACGGCGACGGTGTGCTGGACGAGCAGGACGAGACGACCCACGCCAACGGCATGGGTGACGTCGGCACGAACGGTATCATCACCCTCAACGGCCAGCCGATCGTCTTCGGCGACGTGGCCTATTTCGAGGGGCTCGACTTGGGCAGCGGCGCAATCTACGGCAACATCGGCCAGATGCCCACCGAGATCGCGCTCGACGCGATTCCCCAGTCTGAGATCGACAACGCAATGATAAACAACAACAATGCGAACATCATGAGCGTTATGGAAAGGGATGTCGTCATTGAGAAACAGGTGCCGACGGAACAGGAAGTCTGGGTGTGGGAGGACTTCAACTGCGGAGCCCCGGGATGTCCCAAGTGCAGGGACGGCGCCCTCGGCTGCAAGCGAAAAGTGCTGAAGACGATCATCATCATGGAAACGATCTTCGAGACGGTGAAGGAGGTCGTCTCCGCGCCGATCGTCCCCGCTCCGACCAATCTGAACGTTGCGCCAAACGAGTCCGTGTCGCTTCCCCCGGGGACATACTACTTCGATTCGATAGACGTGAAGGGCGACGTCCACATCGGTGACGGTGTGACCATCTACTGCACTGGCGACGTGAGTTTCCAGACCTCGTCGAAGGTCTTCAACACGGGGCGGAAGCCGACAGACCTGACGCTGCTCTGCACGGGGGAGAACATCAAGCTGAACGCGAACGTCGACTTCTACGGCGCCATCTACGCGCCCAACGCGGCGATCGACATCACCAGCAACTTCACCGACCTCTACGGTTCGATCGTGGGCAAGTCGATCCGGATGATGGGCAACGCCGCGTTCCACTACGACGAGGCGCTCGGCGAGAAGGGCTGGAGCCCGCGGTTCCTGTGGGCGATAAAGTCGTGGGAACTCAAGGAGTCGTTCTCCGCCGAAGGCAGACAGGGGAACATGAGCTACGACGACTACTACGAGATAGACTAGTAGTGTAGCACAGGCGTCTCGCCTGTGCCCATGGGCGCGATGTGGAGATCGAGGGGCGCGCGAACGACCGAGTCGGCGCAGGGACGGACGGTGCTCCTCCCGTGAAAGGGCGAGACATGGCCCTTTCCTCGCGGGAGGAGACGTGAAGATGGACGATTCGGGGTTTTGCGGCAGGCAGGCTGTCGACATTTTGCTCACGCGTTGCGTGGCTGATGCCCGACATCCGCCCTGTGCGCCTTGGAGCGTCGAGCTTTGGAGCGTCAAAGCCGCAGCTTGACTTTCACTGCGCGAAGCTCCGCTGTCAGGGTCGGGACTGCTCTGCGATATCCCGGAAGAGTCCATTCTTTTTTCCTCGTGCGAGAGCGCCGGCACCCCGGCCGCAACGCACGGTTCATCATATGACGGAGGTGGAGTCATGGGTACAATGCATCCGCAGCGCGGA
Organism: Planctomycetota bacterium; assembly: GCA_031082105.1. GTDB lineage: Bacteria > Planctomycetota > MHYJ01 > JACQXL01 > JAVHLO01 > JAVHLO01. The sequence goes on along the minus strand of JAVHLO010000360.1, from coordinate 1,735 downwards.
AGCGTACTTGTTGTCGTGCTCTTTGTCATCGCCATCATGATCGCGTTCACTGCGACCTACGTGGCTGTCAGCGCACGACACTCTCAGATTTCCGGCGAAAATGTCTCGGCCACCCGCGCCTTCTATGCCGCGGAGTCGGGACTCGACGCATGCCTTTCCGAGCTGAACAACGCCGGGGACGGCAGCGTCGTCTTCGCGTTGCCCTCGGTTGCCGGGCAGGGCATCTCCAGCCGCGCCGCCGACGAGTCACTGGACGGCATCGACAACAACGACAATGGTCTTGTCGACGACGACACCGAGCTCGGCGCCTATACAGGCGCATGGTATCAGGCGAAGCCTGCCGGGGCGTTCCAGTATTTTCCCTGGAGCAGTGACGGGCAGGACAACGACAACGACGGGCAGACCGACGAATGGGATGAGAAAGACCACTACCTCGGCGAAGTCCTCGCGGCCGGTTCCGCGAGCGGCTACGTCGTGACGGTTCGGGCGAAGATCAGCGGCACACGGGCTTCCGCGTTCTCCTGGGCGATGTTCGGCGACGAGTACGTTACCATCACCGGCGCGGACGCCTTGACCGACAGCTACCACTCGGGCAGGGGCACCTACGATAGCCAGCTCACGACCTGGGACGACAACGACCTGGACGACGATGGCGATACGGCGGTCGATGAAGAGGATGAACGGACGCACGCGAACCTCGAGGGAGACGTCGGAACGAACGGGGTCGTGACGCTCAACGGCCAGCCCCTTCTTTTCGGCGACCTCTCCTACTTCGACGGCATGAGACTCGGCCAGGGCGCCGTGTGTGGAGAGATCGGCAAGCTGCCGACCCCGATCGTTCTCGATCCCATCCCGCAGGCGGACATCGACGCGGCGGCCGCCTCGAACGACAACGCAGGCATCATGGTACAGGACGGCCCCGGCGCGCCCGAACCGATAAACCCCGTGCCCGGCGACCTGAACATCGGCCCCAATGATACCTGCATCCTGGCCCCCGGGACCTACTACTTCACTTCGATGACCGTAAAGGGCGATGTGCAGATAGACGGAAGCGTGACCATCTATTGCGTGGGCGATATCGATTTCCAGGCCAGTTCGAATGTGTTCAATACGGGTCAGAAGCCCACCGACTTGACTATCCTCTCCACCGGCGACGAAATAAAACTGTGCGCGAACGTGGACTTCTACGGGGCGATCTACGCGCCCAATGCCTACATCGACATCAACAGCAACTTCTCGGACTTCTACGGCTCCGTTGTGGGGAAGGGGATCATGATGGCGGGCAACGCCGCGTTCCATTACGACGAGGCGCTTGCGGAAGACGGGTGGAGCCCGCGCTTCCTCTGGGCGATCCAGTCCTGGGAGATCCGCAGCAGGTTTTCCGCAGAGGCAAGGGTCGGCAGCAAGTCGTTCGAGGACTACCACGCGGTCGGGCAATAGCGCGCGAAGGCCGTGGCGGACAGGCTGATCGAAGGCGGTTGCGACTACCGCAGGCTGCGTATCACTTCCGGCGGGATGACCGCTCCAGACGAGAAGAACGAGAATCTTCTGCGCAACCACCTTAACCGGCGCGTGGAAGTGCTCCAGACGGACGCGCTCATGCCGGACTAGGCCGCACTCCCTCTCCCTCTGGGAGAGGGCGGGGGTGAGGGACGAACGTTCGCCCACGATGAACAGGTATCGCTGCGGGCCTCTCGTCCCCGTGACGGCCTGTCCTGAAATCCGAGGTCGTGGG
>JAVHLO010000035.1 GCA_031082105.1 Planctomycetota bacterium | reverse complement strand
GACTGTAGTATCTATCGGGCCAGGGACGGCCAGCAGCCCGTCCGAGTAGCGCAGTTTGTAGTAAGGCACGAAGCCGCAGCGGAGTGCCGTCGACTGCCGATAGAAGACGCGACTCCGGCTGCGGCCTGCGTCGCTTACTACAAACATCTGCGGCACGCACGCTATTACTCGGACAGGCTGCTAGGGGAATCCGCTTGCTGGAGGAAGTAGAATGACCGGCCTTCGAAGTCATGTTCTTCTCATGTTCGCCGCGCTGCTGCTTTCCGCGCCGCTCAACGCCGCGCCGCGCGAGTACACGTTCGAACGCAAGTTCGAGAAGGGCGATGTGCTCGCCGTCACTGAAGAACAGCGGACGGAGTGCCAGTACCGCTCCGAGTGGTGCGGCCTCCAGGGCGATCCTGCCGCAACGACGGCGCAGACCGGCAAGATCATCGAGGTCAAGTGCCGCGAGTACGACCAGGAAACGATGGAAGTCGACGGAAAGACCGTGTCGTTCGAGCGGATCTACCGGAAGGCGACCAGGGAGAACCTGAGCCCCGGCGGCAAGGAGATCAAAAAGGAAAACACCTCGATGCACGGGAAGACGTTCAAGATCAAGATCTCGGACGACAAGTTCGAACAGAAATGCGTCAACGGCGTCCTGATGCCCGACGATGCGGGCGATCTCAAGTTCTCCGAGAACCTCTACGCGCTCCTGCCTGAGATCACGGTGAAAGAAGGCGAGCTGTGGAAGGTCAACGAAGAGAAGCTCGGCAAGGGACTGTTCGGTCCGCTCTACGACCCCATCAATTTCAAGGCGTCGGCCACCGGCAAGGTGACGGGCACGACGAAGCACGACGGCGAAGAGTGCGCGAAGATCGCCTATGTCATCGAGATCCGCACGGAGAAGAGCGCTCTTGTACCGGGCTGGAAGTTCAACCTCCAGGGCGAGGCGCTCTTCGCCATGGAGAAGGGACTGCTCCTCCAGGTTGCGCTGAAGGGGCCCGTGGAGATGGACAAAGACGACGGCAAGTGGGTTTCGCTGAAAGCGAAGGGCACGACGCTCTACAAGTACTCCGCGAAGCTCACTCGAGCCGAACCCCCGACCACGCCCCCGGACGAGAAGGGAGCCAAGTAGCCGGTCCGCATTGTTTCATTGCGAGCCGCGCGCCCTCGAACTCACCACAGAGACGCAGAGGACACAGAGAAACGGCTGGATTCACATGCAAGTCCCGCTGTTCCTTCTCTGTGTCCTCTGCGTCTCTGTGGTGTGCTTCAGATGATCACGCCAGGTGCAGGATATTCCTGATGATCACGGCCAGCCATGCCTTCTCCGCCTGCGGCAGTCCGCGACCGACGGTGAGTTGACCCTCAGAGGTCGTGATGACGATTTCACAAATCCGCCCATCCTTTGTGCCCACCCGCAGGTCTACGCGCGAAATATCTTCGCGCGCGTATTTCTTCGCCCACCGCCATGGCCCGAAAGCGACATGCCGGGTCAGGCCGTCCGGTGTGAACTCGAGCCTTTCCTCCATCAGGAACGTCTTGACGAGAATATAGAACATGCCCACGAGCGGCAGTACGACGAACGGCCCGCCCGCAAAGATCGCCGCCACTATCCATGGAAAGACGCCCTCTGCGGTCGAAAGAAAGAAATGCCATACGGCAAGCGCGACCGCTCCTGCCAGTCCCAGCAGGAGCGCGCTGCAGCCGATCGCTTCCGGCTTCGTGCCCGGCGGAACGACGATGCTCACGGTGTCGCGTGTGACCGAGTACGTGCAGATGCGGACTGCCGGCACCGGCACGCCTTCCGGCGCCGGAACGGTCATCATCGTCTGTTCGACCGACCTGTCCGAGAGCGGAATGCCGATGCCCTTGCTGAGCTTCGTTGCCGTTTCGAGCGCATCGCCCGCCGACGCGCTCTCCAGCACGGTGATATCATGCCCGTCGCTGACCTTCACCTTCACCGGGTAGACCGAGTAGGTGCCCGAGTCCGCCGACCGCTCTTCGCGGGTCACCTCCACTTCAAGCAGGTCGTCGAACGATCCATGGCGCCTGCTTCCGAGCGTGAGTAGCGTCCACCAGACGTGCCAGCGCCGGCCGGCAGGATCAAACTGCGTTTCGCTCCTGAAGCTGGCGCCGCATATGCCGAAGAGGACGAAGAGCCCTCCGATGAGCCAGCCCACCCACGGGTCCCTGGCAAGGTCGCCTGACCCGACATAGGCGGCGTAGCAGACGGCAATGCCGATCAGTGCGGAGATGAGCGCAACGACCTTCGTCGCGCGGCTGCCACCGAAGCGCACGGCGAGGACGTTGCCTTCCTGGATCAGGTGAGATTTGTGGACATGCACGACAGGCACGCGTTCTGGAACAGGCCTCCAGCTCGAAGATCATCGAGCCCGGTTCGCAGCGAATCGCAGCTGGTCGCAATACACCGGTCGCGATTTTTGTTCGCAGCAAAGCGCGAAGTAAAGCGGCGTGCCGTCACAGGGAAACGCCGGACCGGCAGGCCGCTCGTCGCCTCTGTGTCTTCCATGTCTCTGTGGCTACTACGCCCGGCGCTATTTCATCGTCAGGCCCATGAGGAATTCGGCGTTACTGCGGGTCTTCCTGACCTTGTCGATGAGCGCCTCCATCGCTTCGATCGGGTTCATCTCCGTCAGTACCTTGCGCAACATCCACACGCGGCGCAGTTCCTCGGGGTCGCGCAGGAGCTCTTCTTTGCGCGTCCCGCTCCGCCCGATATCGAGTGCCGGGAATGTGCGCCTGTCGGCCAGTCTGCGGTCGAGGTGGAGTTCCATGTTGCCCGTCCCCTTGAACTCTTCGAAGATCACGTCGTCCATCCTGCTTCCGGTCTCGACGAGCGCGGTGCCGAGGATTGTGAGGCTTCCGCCCTCCTCGAGCTTGCGCGCGGCCCCGAAGAACCGCTTCGGCCCCTGGAGCGCGCCGGAATCGATGCCGCCCGTCAGGATCTTACCGCTGTGTGGGGCTTCCGTGTTGTACGCCCGGCCGAGCCGCGTGATGGAGTCGAGCAGGATCACGACATCGCGCCGGGACTCGACGAGCCTGCGCGCCTTTTCGATCACCATCTCGGCGACCTGGATGTGGCGCGAGGCGGGCTCGTCGAAGCACGAGCTTATGACCTCGCCCTTATTCACGGCGCGTTCCATCTCCGTCACTTCCTCGGGGCGCTCGTCGATGAGCAGCACGATGAGGTAGACTTCTTCGTGGTTGCGCATGACGGCATTGGCTATCTTCTGGAGCAGCACGGTCTTGCCCGTGCGCGGCGCGGCGACGATGATCCCGCGTTGTCCCTTGCCGATCGGCGAGATGAGGTCCATGACACGCATCTCGATTCCGTCGGAAGTCGTCTCGAGTATGAGCCGCTCCTGCGGGTGGAGCGGGGTGAGGTCGTCGAAGACCACGCGCTCGACGGCGCTGTCGGGCGGCGCGTAGTTGATCGCCTCCACCTTGAGGAGGGCGAAGTACTTCTCGCCCTCTTTCGGCGGTCGGATCTGGCCGGAGACGATGTGGCCGGTCTTCATCCCGAACCGGCGGATCTGCGACGGCGAGATGTAGATATCGTCGGGGCACGGCAGGTAGTTGTACGCCGGCGAACGCAGGAAGCCGAACCCGTCGCTCAGCACCTCGAGCACGCCCTCGCCGTAGGTAAGGCCGTTCTGGCTCACCTGTTTCTTGAGGATCTCGAAGATGAGCTCCTGCTTCTTCATCCCGCTGTAGTCCTTGAGGTCGACCTTGCGCGCCTCGCGGTGCAGCTCTGTCACCGTCATGTCCTGCAGCCTTGTCAGGTGCAGATCTTCCTTCTTGACGGCCTCGTACTTGTCGGGGGACGAACCCTTGTCCGCCGGGTCCACGTTCTGCCCGGGGGCCGGCCGCGCCGCAACCGAGTTCGGAGACTCCTTGATCACATCGCGGCCTTTCAAGTCCCGGGCTGGTCTTCGAACTACGGCTGCGTCCGAATCGTCACGGATGCTCCTCGAGGCGGGCATGGTTTGCTCCTAAACATAAGAATGGGGCAATGGGTAATCCGGGTTCAAGGTCATTACGCGTTCCGCAATTCCGGAAGGGATCTAAGTGGTGGCAGTGGCCGAGAAACGGATTCTCCGGAAGAGCTTCTCGACCTGCTTGCGAGTGTTGAACAGGCTAGTTCCGTTGTCGACAATAAAATCGGCATGTTCCAGCTTTTTCTTTAGACTTATCTGGAACGCCTCTCGCTTCGAAAGTTCGCCGGCCGGCCATCGCCTATCGCGCGCAGTACGTCTTCGGCGCGCGTTTGCAGGCGCGCGGATGAAGATGATATGGTCGCACAGCGCGTCGATTCCGGTTTCCATGAGCAGCGGCGCGTCAATGACAACGACCTCTCTCGCCCGTGGTCTGCCCGCTCCGGGGCGCCGGACGCCGCTCCCCCGCAGGCGCAGCCTCATCCGCTTCAGGACCTCGGGATGCACGAGCCGGTTGATGAACCTCACTTCCTTCTCTGATCCGAACACCCTGGCCGCCAGGGCTGCCCTGTCAACCTTCCCGTTCGGAGAGAATACGTCCCTGCCGTAGCGCTCCTTGACGGCCCTGCGCACCCTCGGGAGTTCCAGAACGCCGTGCGCTTCGCTGTCCGCGTTGACAACCGTCGCACCGAGATCCCTGAAAGCCTCAGCGACAGCGGTCTTGCCACTGGCGATTCCGCCGACCAGACCGACAACAACCCGTTCCGCCATGGGCATTGCTGTGAATCGAAAGGGATGGCAACCGGAACAACGCGGTCAATGAGGCATGGACGCCTGGATTCGTCGATGTATCAGTGGTTGACCTATTTTTCCCGGACGAGCGCGGCGACCGGCCGCCTCAGTCCTCTCAGTGAGTGTTTTCGCGCTTCGATTGGGCTCTGGTCTGCATGTTTTCCGGCAAGACGATCCTGCATCCGCAACACTCGCAGGAAATCAACCGCGGCGTGAGTCACTACCGGACGGATAGTGTTTCTTCTCGTGTGTGCCACACCCTCTAATGCCGTTCATTTGTGAGCATAACAAACTTCACCGCTCTTGTCAAGAGAAAATCGCGGAAACTTTGCATTTATCTTTTGCCGATAAGAAATGTATGGTCTTGGACCGCACTTTAGCTTGACAAAGGGCCGTAAATTGCTATATTAGTGGGAACCAAGCGGGAAACGGGTAAGGTGTCGACCGACCCGGCCAAGGGGTGATTGTGTATTTCGGGCTTGCGTCGCCCTGTTGCCCGGTCGGCGTCGCTGATTCGGGATCCTTCTTTTCATCGAGGGCCGAACATGAGAAAGAGATGCGCCGGTATCGCGGCAGTCATTTTGGTCGTGCTCATCGCGGTAGGCTGCGTCGCCGTGATCCTCGGCTACGTGTTCAGCGCGGACAAGGAGGCCGCCCTGACGAAGAAGGCCCGGCTTGAGGCGGAACTGCAAAGGATCGAAGTCCAAAAGTCCCTTCTGGACAACCGCATCGTACGGATCGTCCAGATCGGCGGATCGACCGCCGGCGCTGCCAGCGAGGTGACCGAAGAGGAATTTTCGACCACCGTTGAAGCGGAACACAAGATTCTCGCCGAAGCGCCTCCCGAAGAGAAGACGGAACTGCTCTTTCCGTCGCTCGAGAAGCTCATCTGGACGCACATGGAGAAGACCTTCGTGGCGGAATGCGCTCAGACCAGGACGACCGTCGAGTCCGATCTCGCCGCCGAGGCAGAGAAGCTGGCAAACAGCAGATACACCGCCGCAAAGGAAATGACGGCAAGCACGAAGACCGCCCTTGATGCGACCTACCAGGCGCTCACAAGACAACTGGCCGATGATACACAGAAATTCCAGGTGCGGATAGACGCGCTGTCCGAGGCCGAACAGGCCATGTCCGGCCAGCTCACCACGCTGAAGGACACGTACGAAAAGCAGCTCCGTCAGCTCGGTGGGGATATCATCGACTTCGACCGCAAGGTGACTGAATTGACCAGAAAAGAGGCGATCGTGAAGCCCGTCATTGAAGCGCACGGGAAGATATTCAAGGTGGACCCGGAGGCGAAGTACGCGTTCGTCGATCTCGGCGCCGGCGACAGGCTCGTCCGCGGCCATAAGTTCATGGTCTTCAGAAAGGGCATCGGCGACGCCCCCGTCTGGGTCGCCATGACCGAGGTGAAGGATGTATTCGCCGACTACGCCATGCTCTCCATCGTCGCAATCCTCGCCCCCAACGACATGCCCGTCCCCGGCGATTTCGTGACGAGCCCGATCTACGACAGGAAACGTGCGCGGGTCGTGGCCCTCACCGGCGACATTACGACCCGGTACTACGGCTACGAGAAGGATGAGGCCGTTCGCCGGCTCAAGAATTTCGGCGTGACGATCTCCGACAAGGTCGATAACAGGGTCGATTTCCTCGTGGTCGGCAAGAACTACGAGAACCTCCCCCTCTACACCGACGCTCTACAGATGAGAGTGCCCATAGTGAACGCGGACTACGTCTTCAGTTTCATCGGCGACTAGCGCGTCGGCTACTGGCCTTATTGCCTTCCCTCGGATTGTTGGAGTCTCTCAGATGAACGGTTCTGAATCAAGCAAAATCGGAGACATCGTCCTGATCATCGTCGGCGGGTTGTCCATCCTCGGCGGCGGCGCGACCGCCTACATGTCGTACTCCGAGACCGAGGAGCTCACGACACAGAATGTCGCACAGGAGGACAAGATCGCATCCTCCGCGAAGATCCTCCGCGAGGCGTCGGAAAAGACACAGCGAATCAGCACCTTGATCGGATGGGTCGGCGAGGGCGGCTACGGCGATGAACTGCTTTCGACCCGCGCCCTGAACCAACAGGCCGAGTACATCACCAAGAAATACGCCAGTTGGGTGCCCGCCGACAAGGCCGCGACTCTGCAGAAACGATGGAAGGTAGGTGTCGACGACAAGGGCGTGATCGACTACGACCAGGTGCTGGAACCCGGCCCTACCGCAAAAGATATCATCGCCGTCCTCAAGGAGATCACGAAGAAGCTCAAAGAAGACGCCGATTCGAAACGGTCCTCCCGTGACGGCGCCCGCCAGAAAGAGGCTGAGGTCATCGGCGCCGACGGAAAAGGCGGCAAGTTGGCGGAAGACGCCACAAAGTGGACCGGCGACAACGAGAAGGTCGTGCAGGATATCAAGAGCACGTCGGAACGCATTGTCAGCAACCAGGCGGACAAGATGCGCCAGATCGCGACGCTCGAATCGAATATCGCCGACGCCGCCGACCAGATGACCGCGACCCGATTGGAGAACGAGGCCAAAATCATCGAACTGCGCAAAAAGGCGAACGAGTTGAAGGACCGTGTCGCCAAGCTCGAAGCGAAGGGTGAAGAGGTCGAGAAGACATGGGAATGGGACGGGACGGTCCTGTCGGTCGACCTCGACATGTTCACGCTCTACGCCGATATCGGCAAGAAGTCGGGCGTGTTCAAGGGCACAAACTTCGAGATCTTCGGGGTGGACAAAGGCGGCAAGCGCATGAAGAAAGGCACGGGCGAGGTCGTGGAAGTGCTCGACGACATGTGCAAGCTGGCAATACTCCAGATGCTGGACCCGAGGGTCATGCCGATCGGACACGGCGACAGGCTCTACAGCGACCTCTTCGACGCCGGAAAGACGAAGCTCTTCGTGTTCGCCGGGTACTTCACCGATAAATACGGCACTAACGATGCCGCAAAACTCATCGAGGAGCGAGGCGGCAGAGTCCAGGATCAAGTCTCGTTCGGCACGTCATACTGCGTGATCGGCGAGGGCTTCCAGAAACACCCCAACTACCTGCGCGCGAAGGAACTCGGTGTCGTCATCATCCGCGAGAAGGAACTCTACGACCTCCTGGGGATAAGGTAGGCGCGCAGGGATTCGTGACGAGCCGACGCCGATCGGCTCGGTCGCGGCAGGATTCAGGCCGGCAGGTGTCCGGGGGAAATCGTTCGCCCGGAGCGCAGCAGCGAAACCACAGATTGCACGGATTGCAGCGCGACGCTGACCGTTATGAAATGGGGGAGAATCAGTTTTAGGAGAACCGGACCATGAAGCAGTTGTTCTGGGTTGCAATGTTGGCCTTGGTGTTTCTCGCGGCAGTCATTGGCTGTTCCCGTGCGCCCCAGTCTCACCGCGGGATAAGAGTGGATGTCACGAACTACAACCAGGCGGTTGACATCACGGCAAACGTGCTGCAAACGTATTTTGACATCGATGCCGTCGACCGCGCCGTGCCGGTTTCCACCATCCATTCGAAACCGAAGGAATTCCGCGAGATGGAACGTGTCGAGCGCCGCACGGCGATCGCGACGATCACGAAAATAGAAGAACGTGTCGCCGAGATCGAGGTGGCCGTGTGGTACCAGCGGGATATGTCGAACACGGGGTACGACACAGGCAGCGCGGCAAACCGCGCGTGGGGCGAAAGAACGGCGGACTCGACGCTGGAGCGCAAGATACTCCTCGATATCCAGGCCGCGTTCAACCAGATCAAGTAGCCTGGGAAGAGACGAGAAGCGAAAAACTAGAAAACGAGAAGCGATGAGTAGAGGCGCGCAGCTTTTGCCCTCTCGCTTCTCGTTTTTCGTTTCTTGCTTCTCGTTTTGCGCTTTTCGTTCTTCCCTTCTCCGCTCTGCCCGGAGCAGATCATGTGTCGCCCCATCTCAGAGGTGAAGGCCGCATATCGGCGTCATAGGCGCGAGATAGTCGACCGCTTGAAGGAGTTCGAGCGGGTTGGCAGGCGAGCATCCGGCAAACGGCTGTTCGCCGAGCTGGTCTTCTGCCTGCTCACCCCGCAGTCAAAGGCGAAGTCCTGCTGGCGGGCCGTCGAGAACCTGCGCAAGAAAGGACTCCTTTTCCGCGGATCGAAGGCCATGGTGGCGGGCGAACTCAGGGGTGTACGATTTCCCAACAACAAGGCCGGGTACATCCTTCGCGCCCGGGACCTGTTTGCCTCCAGGGGAGCGCTGTCCGTCCGGCGGCGCATCGCGTCGTTCTCGTCGCCCGAGGCCGCGCGCGATTGGCTCGTGGAGAACGTGGTCGGAATGGGCTACAAGGAGGCCGGCCATTTCCTGCGCAACATCGGGCTCGGAGACAATCTCGCGATTCTGGACAGGCACGTGCTGAGAAACCTCGCGGCGTGCGGAGCGACTGGCGCCGTCCCGACGGCCCTGTCAAGGAAGAAATACCTGGAAATTGAGAATCACTTGAAAAGGTTCGCAAAAACGCTTAGAATACCCCCCGCTCACCTGGACCTGGCCCTCTGGTGCAAGGAGACGGGCGAGATCTTCAAGTAGCGAGCCTGCATTGTTCACGAACCAAGGAGAAGCATCGACAGACTGTCATTCCGAACCGCGGTGTGCGACATTTTCGGAGATTCTGCATGGACCCGCGAACGCTCTTCAAGCTCAGCTACGGCATCTACGTTGTGTCGTCGAAGCTCGGCGACCTGCTGAACGGGCAGATCGCCAACACTGTCTTCCAGGTGACTTCGGAACCGCAGACTATCGCGGTCTGCATAAACAAGCAGAACCTCACCCATGAGTTCATAGAGAAGAGCAAGGTCTTTGCCGTATCGATCCTCGGCAAGAGCGCCCCGATGCCGCTGATGGGCCGCTTCGGATTCAAGTCCGGCCGTGAACTAAACAAGTTCGAGGAGACCAGGTTCCGCCCGGGCCAGACCGGCGCCCCGATCGTCCTCGAGAATTCCATAGGATTCGTTGAGGCTGAGGTCGTCGGTTCTCTCTCGGTGGGAACACATACGATCTTCGTCGGCAAAGTTGTGAACGCCGAACCGCTGGCCGACGAGGAACCAATGACCTACGCGTACTATCATGAAGTCAAGCGCGGCAAGTCGCCCAAGACGGCGCCCACGTACATCAAGGAAGAACCTGGCAAGCAGGTCGAGGGCAAGGCGGCGGACACCAAGAGGGAACAGAGTATGGAGAAGACCATGCAGAAGTACAAGTGCACCGTGTGCGAGTACGTCTACGACCCGGCCAAGGGAGACCCCGATTCCGGAGTGAAGCCCGGAACGCCCTTCGAGAAGCTGCCGGCGGACTGGGTTTGCCCGGTCTGCGGGGCCGACAAGTCCGCCTTCGAGAAGGTGAGCTAGCGGTTCATGACATGTGAAATTCAGGAATCAGTGCCGCGACCGTGAGGGAACGGTAGACGACAGGCTACCCAGAATCCGAATTGTCACAAACCACAAGTACAGCTGAACATTGAACATCTGCCATTGTTCATTTGTCATTTATCATTGGATCGCGAAGGACTGTCCTGGTCAACGGCATCGGCCGTTGACAAATGACCAATGTCCAATGATCAATGAGTGTTCTTGTTTGAGGAGCGCGTCATGGCGAAGAGCGTAAAGGTCTATTCGACGCCGACCTGACCCTACTGTGTCAAGGCGAAGCAGTTGCTTAACGAAAAGAAAATAGAGTACGAAGACTACGACGTCTCCGAAGACCATGCGAAGGCCCAGGAGATGATCCAGAAATCCGGCCAGATGGGCGTGCCGGTGTTCGACATCGACGGGACGATAGTCGTCGGATTGAACAGGGAGGCCCTGAAGAAGGAACTGGGGATATGATGTCCTTGCGGCACAGCTCCTGCAGCTCATGACACTGAACTTCAGGAATCGGTGCCGCGACCGCAAGGGGGCTGTAGACGGCAGGCAGATTGCGCGGAGCCTGAATTGTCGCGAACCACCAGCCTTGTTTGTTGGCGAACATGTGAAAGGAGTGGCGCATGACTCAGAAACTCGAAGTCTACAAGTGTGACGTGTGCGGCAACATCGTGGAGATGCTCCACGCCGGCAAGGGGGAACTCGTCTGCTGCGGACAGCCGATGAAGCTCCAGCAGGAGAAGACGGAAGACCAGGGCAAGGAGAAGCACGTGCCGGTCGTCGAGAAGACCGCCGCAGGCGTCGCCGTGAAGGTCGGCTCCGTCCCGCACCCGATGGAAGAGAAGCACTACATCGAATGGGTCGAGCTCATCACGGCCTCTGGCGTGGTGCGCAAGTTCCTCGCGCCGGGACAGAAGCCGGAGGCGATGTTCGACACGAAGGAGGCCTTCATACGCGCGCGGGAGTACTGCAGCGTCCACGGGCTGTGGACGACGAAGTAACGCCGGGCCGCGCGGCCGGCGCTGTCGGCGCAAGTCCTCCTTAGCAGAGGGGCCCCGACTGCGGCCGGGATCGCGGCTGCGGCCTTGAGATTCAGGGGGGTGTCGGCAGATTGCACAGAAGCGACTGCGCGCTTCTGCGTTATGTGGTCCAGTATTTTTCCGACTCGTCTTTCTCGAGAGGAGCCGCCGGATGAAAAGCGTGAAAGGAACCAAGACTGAGAAGAACCTGCTTGCCGCATTCGCCGGCGAGTCCCAGGCAAGAAACCGCTATACCTACTGGGGTTCGCAGGCGAAGAAGGAAGGCTATGAGCAGACCTCCTGGATATTCGTCGACACCGCCGAAAACGAGAAGGAACATGCCAAGCGGTTCTTCAAGTTCCTCGAAGGCGGCGATGTCGAGGTCTCGGCGCCCTTCCCCGCCGGCGTTATTGGAAAGACGCTCGATAACCTGCGCGCGGCGGCGGCCGGCGAGAACCATGAGCACACAAAGCTGTACCCGGACTTCGCCAAGACTGCGGAGAAGGAGGGTTTTCCGGTGATCGCCTCCGTGTTCCGCTCGATCATGGTCGCCGAGCGCGGCCACGAGAAGAGGTACCTCGCCCTGGCCGCCAACATCCAGAGCGGCTCGGTCTTCGAGAAGAAGGGAAAGGTCGCCTGGCGGTGCCGCAACTGCGGGTACATCCACGAAGGACCCGGCGCGCCCGAAGTCTGCCCGGCCTGCGACCACCCGAAGGCCTACTACGAGGTCCTGTGCGAGAACTACTAGCCGGGGACAAAGGTCAAAGCTGCGGCCCAGACGCTCCAGAAGTCGCCGCGGCAAGTCCCCCTTAGCAAAGGGGCCCCGACTGCAGTCGGGATCGCGGCTGCGGCCTTGAGATTCAGGGGGTTGTCGGTTCGCCGCTGGAGTCCAAGATCAAAACTGTGGACACTGATTCACTTGCAGAACGGATACTGAAGGGCGACAAACGCGGCCTCGCCAGGGCGATCTCGCTCGTCGAGAGCGGTTCGCCCAAGGCGCTGCCGCTCCTGAACGCGATCTACCCGAAAGTCGGCAGCGCATGTCGCCTCGGGCTCACCGGCCCGCCAGGCGTGGGCAAGTCCACGCTCGTCACCGAAATCTCTCTGCTCCTCCGCGAAAAGGGAAACAAGGTCGGCATAATCGCGATCGATCCGACCAGCCCGTTCACCGGAGGCGCGCTGCTCGGCGACCGCATCCGGATGCAGCGGATCGGGCTTGACGAGGGCATCTTCATCCGCAGCATGGCCACACGCGGGATGCTCGGCGGCATCGCGCGCGCCACCTTCCAGGCCGCGGACCTGCTCGACGCGGCCGGCAAGAACTACGTCATCATCGAGACCGTCGGCGTCGGCCAGTCCGAGGTCGAGATCAGCCGCGCTGTCGATACGACGATCCTCGTCCTCTCGCCGGAATCGGGCGACGCCGTGCAGGCGATGAAGGCCGGCGTCATGGAGATCGCAGATATCGTCGTCATCAACAAGGCCGACCGGCCCGGCGCGAACCGGCTCGAGGACGAGATCCGCGCCGTGCTCGCGCTCGGCGTCAAGAAGGGCTGCGAGCCGCCGCCGATCATCAAGACCGAAGCGACCACCGGCGCCGGACTCAAGGAGCTTGTCGAGACAATAGAGAAGAGGCAGGCCGACGTCGAAAAGCTGCACGGCCGGGACGCCATCAGGCACCGGCTGCTCGCCATGCAGTTGAAGACGTTGGTCGAGTCGCGCCTCCACGAGCTGCTGTGGTCCAGCAAGCCCATCGAGGCGCTCATCAAACAGCTCATCGTCGACGTCGAGGCGAGAAAGACCTCGCCGTACGCGATCGTGGATGAGATCGTCGCCGCATTCCGCGCCGAAGAACACTAGCGGTTCGCGACGGTCCAAATCCCGCGCAACCGATCGCCTACCGCTCCCTCACGGTCGCGGCACTGATTCCGCAAGGCTCGGACGAGACCACAGGACTTCCTGTCTCGTGCAAGTCTCGTTCAGTCCCTGTCGGCATTCCCCTTCCCATCGATACTCGTCTGCAAGCCTGGACGGTCCTTCTCGCTCAATGCAGAATGATAGATGATCAATGACAAATGGCCAATGATCCGGGGACCGCGCCGATTTTCTTGACTTCTCCGCGCACGCATTATAAACTGGCCTGTGATTGTGGAAACCGGCATTCCGATCCTTGCGGAGAAGTCCCCAGATGAAGCCGAAAACAAAACCGGTCGAGGCGTGCGAGGGGCCCGTCGCCGAAATCAAGAGCCGGACCGGCAAGAAGAAGAAATACGCCACGCTCTCCGGTATCGAGCTCGCCGGCCTGTACGGGCCGAAACATCTCGAGAAGCTCGACTACGACCGCGACCTCGGCAAGCCGGGCGAGTTCCCGTTCACGCGCGGGGTCCACGCAGACATGTACCGCGGCCAGACATGGACGATGCGCCAGTTCTCGGGGTTCGGAACCGCCAGGGACACGAACAAGCGCTACAAGTTCCTCCTCGGCAAGGGCCAGACCGGGCTGTCCGTGGCCTTCGACATGCCGACGATAATGGGCTACGACTCCGACCACGCGCGCGCGCAGGGCGAGGTCGGCCGCTGCGGCGTCGCCGTCTGTTCGCTCAAGAACATGGAGACGCTCTTCGGCGGCATCCCACTCGACAAGGTCAGCACGTCGATGACCATCAACGCGCCGGCCTCGATACTTCTTGCATTCTACATCGCGGTCGGCGAGAAGCAGAAGGTGCCCTCCACCGAACTGCGCGGCACAATCCAGAACGATATCCTCAAGGAGTACATCGCGCAGAAGTCGTGGATCTTCCCGCCGAAACCCTCGATGCGGATCATCACCGACATCATGTCGTTCGCGGCGACGCACGTGCCGAAGTGGAACACGATCTCGGTAAGCGGATACCACATCCGCGAGGCGGGCTCCACGGCCGTGCAGGAGCTTGCGTTTACCCTCGCAGACGGGTTCGCCTATGTCGAGGCGGGCGTGGCCGCGGGGCTCGACGTGGATTCGTTTGCGCCGCGACTTTCGTTCTTCTTCAACTCGCACCAGGATTTCTTCGAGGAGATCGCAAAGTACCGCGCCGCGCGCCGCATCTGGTCGAAACGGATGCGGGACAAGTACAAGGCCAAGGACCCGCGCTCGTGGCTGCTCCGGTTCCATACGCAGACAGCCGGCTGCAGCCTCACGGCCGAGCAGCCGGAGAACAATATCGTCCGCACGGCGTTCGAGGGGATGAGCGCGGTGCTCGGCGGCACGCAGAGCCTGCACACGAACTCGATGGACGAGACGCACGCCCTGCCGACCGAGAAGGCCGTCAAGATCGCGCTGCGCACGCAGCAGATCATCGCTTGCGAGACCGGCGTGACGAACACGGCGGACCCGCTGGCGGGCTCGTATTTCATCGAATCGCTCACAACCAGGCTGGAGGAAGAGGCCGAGGAGTACTTCAAGCGGGTGGATGACCTGGGCGGAGTTGTCCCGGCCATCGAGCGCGGCTTCTTCCAGCGCGAGATCGCCGCAGCGGCTTACAAGTACCAGCGGGATATCGAAACGAAGGACCATATCATTGTCGGGCTGAACGATTTTGTGGACTCCGAGGCGCCGGACATCGAGCTGTTGCGCATCGATCCGAAGGTCGAAGAGGACCAGGTGAAGGAACTGAAGGAACTCAGGGGGACAAGGGACAATATGAAGGTGAAGGCCTCTCTCGATGCCATCCGCAAGGCGGCGAAGTCCACGGCGAACGTCATGCCCCCGATCCTCGACGCCGTGCGGTGCTACACGACGGAAGGCGAGATCATCCAGGTGCTCAAAGAGGAGTTCGGCGAGTACCGCGAGCCGCCGATCTTCTGGTAGGTGCCACCCTCTCCCTCTGGGAGAGGGCGGGGGTGAGGGAATCTGATGTTGATCGAGGAGAGAGCGAGGGCGAGGACAGCCGTTTCCCTCTCCCTCTGGGAGAGGGCGAGGGTGAGGGTCGCATGAACTCCCCAGGCCTGGAAC
>JAVHLO010000359.1 GCA_031082105.1 Planctomycetota bacterium | reverse complement strand
CTTGCGGCGGGCGGGGCCGCCGCAAGCACAACGTCCCATACGCGGACGTCCGCCGCAGCGGCAGGACTCTCCTCCAGAACGTACGTGACGACTACACCATCTCCCTTGGGGATTTCGAGCTGCGTACGCATCGCGTCATCGATCGGTTGCACGCTGATCCCCAGCCAGCCTCGCTTCACCTTGCCCTGTTGCACAAGACGCTCGTAGACGAATCGGACCGTATCGACCGGAACGGCGAAATTAATCCCCTCGGCGCCAAGCATGCCGCCGATGACCGGGAACGAGTCGAATCCTGACCCGAACCCATGCCGCCCGCCTTCATCGTCATGGCGTCCCGGCCCGGGCGGTTCCAAGTGCAGATTTCCTTCCGCCGCCTCCATTACGCGCTGGAGCAACTTGCCGATCTTCACCGTCGGCGCCGCGTCGGGCCGATCGCCCAGGACTTCGCGGATCAGTTGACCGACGTCCACTTTTCGCCCGATGCTCTCGATAAAGCGCTCAATATTATGGACCGAGGGCGCCCGCTGAAAAGTCGACAGGACAATACCGACCATCTCGCCCTTCATGTTCAACAACAGCCCGCCCGCATCGCCCGGGTTCACGGGCGCCGTGGTCTGGAGCATCCCCGTAAAAGTCATCTCCGGCGAGGCGACGATCCTGTCGGTCCCGCTGATGATCCCGAACGACGCGGACCGGCTCAGGCCGAACGGATTGCCTATCGCCATCACCCACGCCCCGGGCCGGATGGACTTGGGTTCGCCAAAGACCACAGGCGAGAGCGCTGCGCCGTCGGCGCAGTCGATCTTCAGCAACGCAAGATCCGTCATGCTGTCCGAGCCGACCACAGTAGCCATGTATCGGTTCCCGTTGTACAACGTGACTTCGATCTCATCCGCACCTTCAATGGCGCTGCGGCATGTCATGATGCAGCCGTTCTTGCTGAGGACGACGCCGGAGAGGTTCGATTCGGTCATTGTGCGGGACGAGTCCATCCCATCTTCGCCCGGTTCCGCGTCGCTCTTGCCGGCGGAGCCATCATCAATATCTATGACGAACCGCGAGCTGACGGCAACGACATGCACGCTGCCCTCCTCAGCAAGGCGGACGAACCCGTCTTCGATTTCGGACAGATCCTGGGCCCTCAAGACGCCGGCATACGCCGTCAGGAGTGCGGCAATACAGGTCAGGATAGGTACAAACGTTCTCATTGATGGTCCATCACCAATTCATGCGCCCAGCACGGGCTAGAATTTTCTGCCGACTCGCTCACGATCGGAGAGCACGCGGATCTGTTGTATTTCGAATCTGCCCCTTGAGTGCGAAGGTACGTAGAACATTCTGATTGCGTCGCTCTTTCCGTCCGAACGGCCCTGGTAGTTGCCGATGTTGAACGGTCCGCCCGTCATGCCAACGGGCATCGTCGACAGCGCGCGATCGCTGGAACCCCTCGCCGCAAGTGCACCATCGGAAGGCGTTCCCGGCCGTGTCGCAACAGGCGGACGGCTTTCGGTCGAGGTTGGTGGGGCAAACGCAGAGCCGGTGTCCGCCGGTTCACGCGACACCGAGCCGGGACTCCCGCTGTCCTGCCACAATGTCTCCTTCCCGATCCGGAGGCCTGCAAAGACACCGACGAGAAGCACGGCGGCTGCGGCAATGGCCAGCCTGGCTCGCGCGGACAGGCTGAACCTGCGCACTACCGGCTCGCCAAGCAAGGCTTCACGCTCCAGTCTGTCGGAGACCGATTGCCAGAAAGCAGCGGCATCGTCGAAGGCCTTCGGCTCCGGTTTCCCGGCCGCAAGACAGTTCTGCCGCAGCTCCCGGTACGATTCCACTTCTCGCCTGCACGCATCGCATTTTTCGGTATGCCAACCGAGGCGCGCTGCAGTCGGCGCGGGGAGTTCGCCACCCGCGGCAAGGGGCGCAAGGCGACCCGCCCGCACACAGTCGATCCGCAGTTTCGCCATAACTGACTCGGACAGCCCTGCGCCATCGACAACGGTCCCGGATCCTTCATCGAGCGCACCGAACACAGAGCGCAAGGCCTCGCGCGCGGCCGCTTGCGATTCCCACAGCGATCTGCATTCCGGACATACGGCGACGTGACGGCGCACCTCGTCCTGCTCGGCTGCGCTCACATCGCCGCCGATGGCGAGCGGAATAAGCTCTCTTGTGTGTCCGCAATCCATGGCTGCTTCCCGAAATTCCGGATTCAAAACCACCCCGCCGTCCACTCCTGCCGATATCTCTTACGTCGATATCCGCTATTTGTTTGGCCCCAGTTTTTTCAGCACGTCCTGCGGCAGTGTGACTTCGACCTCCGTCGGGTACTCGACCTCCACGCTGGAGACCTCCTTGACCGTGCCGCTCCCCATTGGAGTCCTTATTGCGACGGTCGTGTTCCGGGCCAGCTTGAGCGGCAGGCTTGCATCCTTTGAGATCCAGATGTTGAAGACGGAGGTAGATTTCGCGAAGTCGACCATGGATGCGTCAAGTGGGACAGGCGAATCGCCGACGCCTTTGATGATCCGCTGCACGGTCTTCTTCACGTACTCCTTGTCGGCGGGGCACTCGAGTTTCCAGCAATCGGCTTCTCCGATCTTCTCATCGTCCAGCTTCTTCGCAGACCTCGCCAGTCGTTCGATCTCCTGCATGGCGTGGAACGCGAACCGGGCGAGTTCGAGCATGGCGAAGGTCCGGGAGTCCGAAGAGGCCGGCGCAGTCCACTTGTCGCTCCCCTGCTGCTTGACGAGGCTGGTCTTCGACGTGGACGCGATCTCAGGCCCATCGCCCGAGGTCGCATGGACGAGCGCCGGATTGACCGCCGTGCCGTCCAGTGTCACGGCGTTCTGGCCGGCCTCGGCCGGCATCCCCGGCGCCTCGAGCGCCGACTTGGCGTTGAACACGAACCCTTTCGCGGCTCTCATCTCCTTCGCCGCCTTCGCGATGTCGGGCTTCGGCTCTTCGGGTCTCTTGCCGCCGGACTGCGCGCAGACGAGCGTTGCCGCAAGGAATGTCGCCAAGCAGACCAGTATCGAAACAAGCTTCTTTGCGACCATTGAAGCGCTCCTAACTCGAGCCGTAGATGATGCGCGATACGAACACGTCACAAGAGCGGTGACTGAACCGCCAAACCGCCATGAACGCCAAGAACCGTGAAGAAGTAGAATCAGACCGGATACTGGAACAGGGAACAGAAGAGACTCTGACAGGACAACAGAACTTCCAGTCTCGTGTAAGTCTCGTTCAGTCCCTGTCGGCATCCTCCGACGCTTGAGGGCCCAATACGTCGGGAAGTCGCGAGAATCCTGGCGTTCTCTTCGTATTCTTGGCGTCTTGGCGGTTTCCGGTCCGTCAAGATCGTGGATTCTGTCTCGGATCCCGTGGACTCACGGCTACACTTCCGCGCCGCGTCTCTCCCACATGTCGCGGAAGAGCTTCCGCGCCTGGAAGAGGCGCCAGCGGACAGTTGCGTTGTTGCTTCCGACAATCTCCGCGATCTCTTCGAGCTCCAGGCCCTGGATGTCGCGCAAGGTCAGCACGGCCTTGTACGCCGGCGGGAGCTTGGCGAGTATCTCGTGGACCCGTTCGCTCAGTTCCTTCTTTTCGAGCCGGGAAGTCGGAGAGAGAGAGCCGTCTTCGCGTCCGACGCCGCTCGCGGACACGGGGCCCAGGTCTTCAAAGGAATAGTGCTTGACCCCGCCCTGTTTCCGCATGTGGTCGATGCACAGATTCACGATGATCTGATACAACCACGTGTAGAAGTTGCGGTTCGTATCGAATTTGTGAAGCGCGCGGAAGACGCGCAGAAAGGCCTCTTGTGCGATATCGCGGGCGAGTTCGTAGTTCCCGATCAGCCCATAGGCGACCCAACAAGCTCTCTTCTGATAGCTCTCGACTATCATCCGAAAGGCCTCGACCGAGCCTTTCTGTGCTTCCCGGATCGTCTTCGCTTCTTCCGTGTTCATGAGGCGCAACGGCAGAGAGTGTCGCAAGGCTGAGCGGCCGCCACGGCCGGCATGCCCGTTTGGGCACGCCGGCCCGGCCGACGCCAAGTTGTCTATTATACC
>JAVHLO010000358.1 GCA_031082105.1 Planctomycetota bacterium | reverse complement strand
GCCCTGCTCTTTCCATTGCTCATGCGCGCGCTTCTTTCAACCATACTGCCCATTCCTACTCAATACGGGTGGTGTGCTCCTGGACTTTCTCAAGTTGTTCGAGCAGCGTCTTTTCGCGGGCGTTGAATTCCTGCTCGGAGATTCTCCCGGTCTCAAGCATCATGTAGAGTTCGCTCAGGCTGGTGGTGATGTCCTGCGCCTCTGAAGCGGTCTCCTGGCCGGCGGCATTGATGATCCCCCGGAAGATTCCGAGAATGCCGGTGACGGGGAAGAGCAGAATGTCATCCACAAGGAACACGTCAATACCGCCCAAACGGCAGCCACCGGTCGAATGTCCCGGAAGAAGGAACCCAGCGGCGCGGAGAAGCAACGCTGAAATTATAAAATTTGAATTGTTCGTCCGCGCGCCAGGCTTCTTTCTCTGAGACATTTGACTCGCGGCCATCACTTCCGTAGCATATGGCCCGGATTATTCACGTATCTCCGAGCCCCCCGCACACTGTTCAATCTTGCTCGTGTTCGTGCGCTTGCTCTCACTCTTTCTCCCGTGCGCAAGAGCAAGAGAACGACGCCTCGTTCGGATTCGCGAACAATGCAGCCCGGATCACCGAAGGAGATTCAACTCCATCTGCACGAAATTATGCGGCGCCCACGGGCCGTTGTAGTCAAAGGCGAAGTTGTTATCGAAGAGTTTCGCGGCCTCGATGACCGCGTTCTCAAACTGCGCCAGGGCATCGCGCCCGACGAGGCAGGCGAGGTTAATTACCTCCTTTTCGTTCCGACACGGATTGGATTTGATTTCGAAACAGTGCGGTGACAGCACTGCCTCAACCCTTTCCGCGTGGCGCTCCCGGTCCTCATTCAGGATGCGATCGAACAGCGATCCGAGCTCGATTTTCTCCTGCTGTGTCACCTGTGTGTAGCCGCCGACAATGCGATTGCGCGCCATTCGAAGCTCCGGATGCGAATTCACCATGTGTTCGAAGATATTGGGGAGATCCCACGCAACGCGCAAACCCATCTCCGCCTTCCCTTCGAGGCGCCGGACTTCAGCCTCCAGGTCCTCAATGTTGCGCGCAAGCGTCTTCCGGAGCGCTTTCGTGTTTTCCGCGATGACGCCAAACCGCATCGGCAGCACGGTGGATTCTTCCATGACCTTCCGGAGAACCTCATGGTGAGCGGCGAGGTGACTGCGTTGCGGAGATATCTTCTGCTCGGAAAACTCGCTGACAACGGCGCTGACAGGTCCGCTCGAAATGGTGTAGACGGTCTGGCCGTTTATTCCGCAGGAACCGTACTGCCTCTCCGCGGAGCCGGCCAGCACGCCGTACAGATAGAGCCCTGTGCCGTTTGTGCCGGGTTTTCGCGTAGCCAAATCAGTCCTCTCCTCATCAGAGATTTCCCATCTTGTTCGTAGTGTGCGCGTAAGCGCACCGCAGGACGCTCTTACGGGCGCACTACAAACTCAATACGTGATCTTGAAGGCGCCCGGATGCCCCCCGGCTGCGGCTGCGCGGTCTGAGCGCGCGCCTCTGCCGGGCTCCTTGCCCCTTGCATGATCAATATCCCGGATGATGGTCGCCGTGTCTTTTTCGATTTCCGACACGCGCGCATCTATGTCCGCGACCCGGCGACTTGCGCTCTCGCGCTCGTTGCATCTTCTCGCTTTCTCCAATTCCAGGCAGGCGATCCGCAGATACGCCACGTGGGGCGCGTTGGCGCAGTGTGCTTTTCCTGTGTGGGTGCGAATGTGCTGCACTCCTCTTGCCGGGACAGGCATTGTCTTACTCCTTTCGCTGCTTGCCGCGGCCGGATACTCGACTGCTTTTCGCGCATGAAGGCGTCTTGCGCGCAAGGTCCGCCCTATCGAGCACTTCATCGAGCTTCCGCAGCATTAGAGACTGTCCGTCACGGGTGACCTTGGCCGTCTCCACGTTGAGAACATCGCGGCACATCCCGCGAAACAGCGCGCTGTCATTGGACCATGCATCGTCGCCAACGTGGGCCAACAGGCGAGCCAGCGCGATGGATGCCCTGATCGTGGGACGATTGTTGTTGACACCGAACTCGCGCAGCTCTCTGACCATGTTCACGATCTTCTCGGCTTCCCGCCTGGCAACGCCTGACTTCGCCACGGCGATCTCAACCTCCGTCTCGCGGTCGTAGTGTCCGATGTTTACGGTGATGAGGCGGTCCATGAGGGCATCCTGGGTCTTGTGGGTACCGGCATACTCTTCAGGGTTGGACGTGAAAATCGCCCGGAACTCGGGATGTACCCGCAGATAGCCGTCCCCGGACACGGTGAGCTTCGGCAGATTGAGGATCTTCTCCTCAAGCACGCTCAGGAACGCGTTGTTTGCCTCCGGCTTGGAGCGGGTAAACTCATCGTAGATCAGCGTATATCCGTTCTGACACGCTGTGGTAAGACGGCTATCCGCCCACAGGGCTCTCGTCTCTTCCTCGGTCTTCAGCACGGAATGAATGAAATTGTCGACCAGTTTGTGCTTTCGGTAGCCGGCCTCGCGTCCGGTGAACTCCGAGCTACCGAACTCGTCGTCACCACAAATCAACATTACGGGTCTGCCGAGGTTCGCGGCGACATGAAAGGCCAGGGTGGTCTTGCCGGTTCCGGCCGTTCCGGCGAAATGTACCGCATAGCCCGCGCGTAGGTACGCGACCGCCCGCTTCGTGAGCTCCTCCACGGCCGAGGTGCAAACGAAGCCGTTGCCTCGCTCCACCCGAACGCCTTCGCCCTGAACGGGGATCCTGACCGCCCCGACCGCCCCAGCCGTCCCGACCGTTCCAGCCGTCCCAGCCACAGCATTCTCCGAGACCTCGTCGACCATGCTTCGTTCTCCAGTAATGAGAGAAGGGTCATTCTGAGGCCGCAGCCGAAGAATCTCCTTCACGCAGGGAAAGGGAGATTCCTCCCCTTCGCTCAACTCAGGGTCGGAATGACATTCCTTTCTTTTGTTAGCCGCTAAGACACCGGTTTGCGGATTCACGATCTCAGATTGCGGATCGCCCGATCAGCAATCCGCAATCTGAAACTGTCAGTCCGCGCTCGAGGACGTCCTCTGTCGAGGTATTCGAGTCGCGTCAGTTTTCTGCGCAACACCGAGTCGCCTTCGGCGATTCAATGTCGGCCGCGTTTCTTCCGCTCCCGTTCCGGTCTCGGACCGGGTTCGCCTTCACCCGTTTCGACAAGGGTCTGTCCTGCGCCGGACAGAGCGCCCCAAACCATGCGGACTCCCTGAAGGTCTTCCCTGACGGCCCCCAGGAAGCTGGAAACGTAGTCGCACAAACCCGAGACAAAGGCACACCGGTTGTTCTTCGCGTCCCGGCTCGTCTCGTTGTGTGCCGCGCGGAATTCGGACTGCGTCTTCGAAACGGCGCCTCGTAGCGCAGAGGCGAACCGCGAGAGACCGTCGCGCATTTCCACGCGCGAATCCCGCAGAGAGTCAATCTCGCCGCGCAAGCGCGTCATGTCGTCGCATAGTTTGCCCATGCAAACCTCCTAAATCAACCGACTTCAGAACCGTGCCGACCTCCTCTCCTCTCCCCTACGCGAGCGCCGGAGCTCACCCAGGCGAGGGCCGCATAGCGGCCCTCGCCCGGTGAGAGCGTGAATCAAACCTCAAGCCTCCCTAGGCCTCTACCTTGGGAGCTGCGGTTGCTGTGAGGCCGATCGCCTCTGCGTACTTGAGATACGTTTCAACCGACGCGATGACCACGCGGGCTTCGATCGACAGCAGTTCGATGCCGACCAGGGACACCTTGGCCCACGCATCAATCACGATTCCCTTGTCCAGGATGCGGTCCACGACTTCCGCGAGACTCGAGGAGTCCATTGACTTCGCAATTTTCGCCATGACAAACCTCTTCCATGAAATGAAGAAAACCGTTTCAATCGAGCAACCAGCGCCGGTCAAACACCATGGTACCAAGCCGGAAGAATAAGCAAATCGCGTGCCGCGTTGCGCTGGGAGCGGCTATTCGCTGCGGGCGGCGGAACACATAGGCTGCGCCGCGTTGCGCCCGCGCAAGAGGTCGCCTTCGGAATGGCG
>JAVHLO010000357.1:3226-4074 GCA_031082105.1 Planctomycetota bacterium | reverse complement strand
GATCCCGAGGCCCAGGTAGTAGGAGTCGTAGCCGAAGTCCTGCAGGACTTCCGTCCGCTCGGTGTTGTGGTCGCTCTGCCGCATGTAGAAGAAATACGGCGTGTGGCGCTGGATGCCGAGATAGTCGACCTGCCCGCCCCAGAACGTGCGGCTCGTGTGCTCCCAGCCCGGCCGGCTCGTGTCGAAATCCTCGTCGTCGTGGTTGCTCTCCGCGCCAAAGAGTCGCCCGCGGACATCGCCAAACCTGGTCATGAGCGAAAAACCGTCGACCACGCGGTTGAAGGCAAGTCCCGTCCCAAGGTACATGAACTGCCGGCCGATGCTGAAGTTGCTCTCGAACGCCTTCGATGGTTTCAGCGTGTCGCGGAGAAGCTCGCCAAGGTCGACGGAATAGTAGGCCTGGTCTATCTCGAGCCCTTCCCAACGGTCCTCCGGGTCGTCCGCGGGATTGTCGCCCGAACTGTAGTCGCGATAGATGTCCTTCAGCCGCAGGTAGAAGTTGTGTACGCCGGACACATCCATGCTCGCCCACACGCGGGCATCGACCTCGCGCAGGAAGCGATCGTTCGGCTTCGTCGGCGGGATCGTCAACAGGACCGGCTCATCCTCCCAGTAGTAGTAGGAGATGCGAGTCCAGCCGCCGTAGTCGAACCCGACGTCCTGGGTCCACGGCATCTTCTCGCGAAGCTCGGCCTCTCTTTCGATGTCCTTGCGGGCCTCCTCCTCGAGCTCGGTACGGGTGGTCGTCTGGGCGAATGCCGGCGCGGCGCACAGACACATCGCAAGGAAGATCGCAACAGCGGCAACCAACAACGTCGACTTCGTGGGCATCATGCGGTCCCCAAAAA
>JAVHLO010000357.1:0-3216 GCA_031082105.1 Planctomycetota bacterium | reverse complement strand
AAAGGAGCATCAAGACGAATGGCGCAGCTTGAAAAGGATAGTATTATATTTCCCTGCGGGGGGCCGTGTCAAGAAATTTCGGATTGGACTCAGGAGTATCATCCCATATGTCCACTATATCGGCAGGCGCCCGCGGATCGCGCAGTCTTCTTCGGGACCATCAACCGTTGACAACTGCCGCCGGGCGGTGATATAATGTTCGGGAAACGCGCGGGGCTCAGCAGTCCCGCCTCCGTGCGGGCATTTCGGATTTCGGATTGCCGATTTCGGATTTCCCGCTTTCTGGTCCTGATCCGTCGTCCATCGACTCATGACACAGACACACTCTTTCGGCGCGGTGGCGGTCGAGCTCGGGTTCTGCACCCTGGAGCAGGTTAAGGAGTGTATCGAGGTGCAGGTGAAGATGCGCGCGCTCGGGATCGCGCCGAAGAAGGTGGGTGAACTGCTCCTCGAGAAGGGGATCATCACCGAGGAACAGGCGCGCAAGATATTCTGGGTCCAGGGCCAGCGCGGCGGCCACGTCGAGATCGCCGGCTACCGTGTAACCGAGAGGCTCGGCGAAGGTTCGATGGGAATGGTCTACAAGGCCACCCAGATCAGCATGGATCGGCCCGTCGCGTTGAAGGTCCTCTCCCCGCGGCTCGCGGCGAATGCGAAGTTCGTCGAACGCTTCTTCAGAGAGGCCCGGGCCGTGGCCAGGCTGAACCACCCCAACATCATCCAGGGGATCGATGTCGGCGTATCCAACGGCGTTCATTACTTCGCGATGGAATACGTGGACGGCACGACAGTCGGGAACCTCCTGGCCAGAGGCGGGGCGTTCGACGAGAAGCGCGCGCTGCGGATCATAATTCAGATCGCCCAGGCGCTCGAACACGCGAACCAGAACAACCTCGTCCACAGGGACGTGAAACCGGACAATATCATGCTCGTGTCCCACACCGGGGTCGCCAAGCTCTGCGACCTCGGGGTGGCAGTGATGCTCCAGCCCGGCGTGGCAGGGACGAGCGACGGAGTCGTCGGCACGCCGAACTACATATCGCCCGAGCAGGTGCTCGGCGAGGAGCTGGACATCCGCACGGATATCTACGCGCTGGGCGCGTCATTTTACCACATGATAACGGGCGGGGCGCCGTTCGACAAGGGCGAGGACGGGCTCACGATCATGGCCAAACAGGTGAAAGAACCGCTCGTGCCGCCGAACGTAGTCAACCCCCTCGTTTCCGAATCGGCTGCGTTCATCACGACCAAGATGATGAAGAAACCGCGCGATGAGCGGTACCAGACTCCTGCCGACCTGCTCATCGACCTGAAGTTCCTTGAAGACGAGGGCGCGTTGCCGAACTTCAAGAGTCCCGCCCCGGCGGCTCCAACTGCGCCCGGCACGCGCCCGCGCGGTCACAAGCGGTCGTCAGTCTACAGACTGAAAAGAAGATTGAACATGTGACGGGCCGGAGGCCGGAGGAGGGGAGACCGGAGGAGAGGAGGCCGGAGACCGGAGGAGGAAAGGTCGGAGGTTTCCAATCTTCCTTCCTGACTTCCAGTCTCTCTTCCTTCGGCCTACCGCCTCCCTTCCTCCGGCCTCCCGCCTCCGCCATGCAAGCTGCGTGCTATGACCTTTTTCCATGTCGACATAGACGCGTTCTTTGCGCAAGCGGAGCAGCTCGCCAACCCCCGGTTGCGCGGCAAGCCGGTGATTGTCGGCGGAAGCCCGTTCTCAGATTCGAGCGACGACCGTGAAAGAGGCGGGTCCGCCGAAGCATCCCATTCCTGTCATTCTGAATCCGGTTCAGAATCTCCATGTTCGAGGGCGAAGGAGACGCCCCGACCGCGGTCGGGGCATGACCGCGAAGGGGTCCCTTCCGCAAGATCGAATGGCAGGCCCGCGCGAGGCGTCGTCGCCGCAGTCTCCTACGAGGGCAGACAATTCGGCATTCGCAGCGGAATGCCGCTCTTCCAGGCATTGAGGCTCTGCCCGCACGCGATCGTCGTCCCCGTCAATTTCACGCTGTACGAACGCCATTCCGAGGCCGTCCACAGGCTGCTCGATGAATTCTCGCCGCGCGTCGACATGGCCTCGATCGATGAGGCGTATCTCGATATGGCCGGCTGCGAGAGGCTCTATCCGAAGGGCTGGTTTCACACGGCGGACAGATTGAGACTCGATGTGAAGTCGAGGACCGGGCTGAACGTGTCGATCGGCATCGCCTCGGACAGGACCATCGCCAAGATCGCGTCCGATTTCGCGAAGCCGAACGGCGTCGCGTGGGTGTTCCCGGGCAGCGAGATGCGGTTCCTGGCGCCGCTGCCGGTCGGGATGCTGCCCGGCGTCGGGCCAAAGACCTCGGTCGAGCTTGAGAAGCTCGGCATCATGCGTGTCTCCGACCTTGCGGGGCTGCCCGCGCACGAGATGCAGGCGCTGTTCGGGAGTCTCGGAACCGCCTTGATGCGCTATGCAGCCGGCCCCGACGGCGGGCCGAAGTCCGACCCGGCTTCCCCGATCCGGCCCGACGGCGAACTGTCCGTCGCGGACGGCGCGCTCGGGGTGTCGCGAAACGAGTCATTTGCGCGCGCGAACGAGACGGCCGGCACGATCAGCCACGAAGAGACTCTTGAAGATCCGACCTCGGACGCACAGACACTGGAGAGACACCTGCGCCACCTGGTCTGCCGGGCCGTCACGCGACTCCGCAGACAAGGACTGTGCGCGGGCTCCGTCCGCGTCAAGCTCCGTCAAACGGATTTCAAGACATTCACGCGCTCGCATTCCCTTGCGAGCTCAACGGACGATGAGGTTGCGCTGGGCGACACGGCGGCGAAGCTGCTGGCGGACTCCATGTCCGGACCGGGACGGCGCAAGGCGATACGTCTCGTCGGGGTCGCGCTTGCCGATCTGCGCGAAAGCCCGGGCACGCAGGAGGGGCTCTTCTCGGGCCGGTCCGCGGCCCGATTGCGCCGGACGATCGACCGCGTGCGCGCTAAACACGGCGTGGACGCGGTGTTGCCCGCCTCCGCCGCGCGCCTGGAGCGAAAACCGGCCGGGCGCACTCAACCGCCAAATCATCAGGTGTGACTAGACGCTCTTGGCGAATGCCGCGGCGCTCCGGAACCACTGAAGACACTGAAGACGCCGATAGGATGGCGTAGCCGGCATTGTTCATGAATCAAGGAAAAGCATCGACAGACTGTCATTTCGAACTCGGTTTCCGCCGCAGG
>JAVHLO010000356.1 GCA_031082105.1 Planctomycetota bacterium | reverse complement strand
AGGCCGCAGCCGGAGTGGCGTCTTCTTCCGAGAAACGACGGCACTCCGCTGCGGCCATGTGCCTTACTACAAACCTCCATGAATAATGCGGGCTGGGATTTTCGTATTGGCCCGCGCCGGGCACAGAAGGATGGCTCAGGATACAACAGTTCTCAGTCAAAGTCAAGGATGCCGACCCGCCGGCGTCGAGTTTACGCCTACTTCTGCTTCTCCTTCAACTGTTCGATCGCCTTTTCGACCTTTTGCCGAAACGGCCAGTCGGCCGGTGCGACGCTCAGTCCCTTTTCCCAGTCCGCGATTGCCGCTTCGATATTGCCCTTCGCGTTGTGGGCGGAGCCGCGGTTCATGTAGGCCTCCGTGAGCTTCGGGTCCAACTTGAGCGCCTGGTCGTAGTCCGCGATCGCGCCGTCCAGGTCCTTACTCTCCGACCGCGCAAGTCCGCGGTTGCAGAGGGTGGAAGGGTCGATCGGCTCGATGTTCAGCGCCCGGCTGTAGTCTTCCACGGCTCCCTTGAAATCCCGCATGGCGGCGCGAATCCGGCCGCGAAATGAGAAGGCCTCGGCGAACTGAGGGTCGAGACTGAGCGCTCCATCGACGTCCGAGATGGCCCCGTCGAGGTCGCCCTTGTTCGCCCGCGCGATGCCGCGATTCGCCAGCGCTTCCTTGTGTCGCGGTTTGAGTTTCAGCGCCTCGCTGTACTCTGCGATCGCCTTGTCGAAATCTCCGCGGTCCGCATACGCCAGCCCGAGATTATTGTGCGGATCTGCGGCCTTGGGATCGAGTTCCGCCGCTTTCATGCCGTCCGTGATCGCGCCGTCGAGGTCGCCGACTTCCCTTCGGACCACGCCGCGGCCAATGTAGGCCGCCGCGCATTTCGGGTCGAACTCCAGGGCGGCCTCGTAGTCTTCCAGCGCGCCCTTGAGATCGCCCCGGCGTCGGCGCACAACGCCGCGATTACAGTAGACCTCGGTCGACTTGGGATCGATCTCAAGCGCCCTGTCGTAGTCGGCGATTGCGCCCGCGAGGTCGCCGACGGCGGCGCAAGCGAGGCCGCGGTTGCTGAGGATCAAGACGGTTTCAGGCCCGTGCTTCAACGCCTCATCGAAATCCTTAATCGCGCCGTCCGGGTCTCCCGTCTCGCGGCGCACGATGCCGCGGTTCACGTAGTTTCTATGGTCCTTCGGCCCCAGTGTGACGGCCATATCGGTGTCGGCCATGGCGCGTTCAACATCGCCCATGAAGAAGTATGCAATGGCGCGGTTGTTGTACGCCATGGAGAAGGCGGGATTGAGCTTGATCGCCTGGGTGCAGTCGTCAATGGCCCCCTGTAGATCGCCCACCTGGATGCGAGAGAAGCTGCGGTTGCACATCGCCCAGAATAGCGCCGGGTTGAGCTTCAACGCCTCGGAGAACTCTTCGATCGCCCGCGGGTATTCCTTCTTGTTCATAAGGATGTTGCCGTTGGCGAAATGGCCCGCGTCGCTGCCGGGGTCGAGTTTCACGATCAGCACGAACTCGTCGACGGCCTTCTGCGTCTCGCCCATCTCTTCGTAGACCAGCGCGCGGTCGCGGTACGCATTGACCAGCCGCGCGTCGTTTTCGATCGCCTTCGTGAGGTCCGCGACGGCCTTGTCAAGCTCGTGCTTGTTCCACCGGATGTTTCCACGTTCGTAGTACGCCTCAGCGTAGGCCGGATCAGCTTCGATTGCCTTGTCGAGTTCGACGATTGCGTTGTCGCTCGCCGGATCGAACTTGATGAGGCCTTTTGCTCGTTCATAGAAGACGCGCGCGGCATCCCGAGCCGCCGCACGCTGCTGTCGGTGCGCATCCGCCTGCTGTTTGACGCCGATCGTGTCGCGACATCGCCCGGCGCCGGCGACCGCGTCTGCCTCATCAGGCTTGAGCTGTCGCGCCTGCTCGTAGAGGCCCAAGGCGTCTTCTATCCTACCGGCATTTTCGCTCTGGCGCGCGTCATTGACGAGGCGCAGGTAGTCCTGTTCCTTCCGCGCCGATTCCAGCGCAAACCACAAGGCGACCACGAGCGTGATGATGACGGCGGCCGCCGTGGGGACCAAGGTGGATTTCCGCCTCATCGCCTTGCGCCACAGTTTCTCCATGGCGGTCGCGGTCCGCGCGGTGATGGGCTCTCCGTTCAGGAACCGATCGATGTCGTCGGCGAACTCGGACATTGAGCCGTAGCGTCGGTGCGGGTCCTTCTCGAGCGCCTTGAGACAGATGGTCTCGATGTCGCGCGGGATGCGGATCCGGAGCCGGGAGCTGGGAGTCCGCGATCCGGTCGAGGCGGAACCCGCACTCTTTCCCTCATTCTCTCCGGACGGCGCGGCCTGTTCTGCTGCGGCCAGCAGTACCCGGCTTGGCCGTTCCGGTTCTTTTTCGCAGATTTCACGGATGAGCTCGTAGAGTCCCTCGGCCGTGAACGGGGTCCTGCCCGTGAGCAGTTCATACAAGACGATGCCCAGCGAGAATTGATCGCTTGCGGGTCCCACGAGCGACGACACGCCCTTTGTGTGTTCCGGGCTCATGTAGCCCGGTGTGCCCATGAGTGCGCCGGTGATACTGAGCTTGGTCTTTCCGACGGCGGAGACATCCTTGGCCAGCCCGAAGTCCATCACGAAGGGAATGCCCTTCGAATCGAGTATGATGTTGTGCGGCTTGATGTCGCGGTGGATGACGCCCTGCTTGTGGGCGTAGTCAAGCGCGCGCGCGACATCACGGATGATCTCGAGCGCGCGGCGGACGGTGAGCTTCGTTCCGTCCGGACCGGACGCGTCGCCGCCCTCCGCCGGCGCGTGCGGTCGGAGTTTGTTGAGCGGCACGCCGTCAATGAACCGCATCGTGAAGTAGTGTTTGCCGGCATGTTCGCCGACGTCGTAGACGGGCACGATATTCGGGTGTTCGAGTTTTGCCGCCGCGTGTGCTTCGCGTATGAACCGCTCGATCTGGTTCGCGTCGGTCGTGCCTTCGGACAGGATCTGCTTCAGCGCAACCAGCCTCTTGAGCTTGCAGTCCCATGCCTTGTACACCTTGCCCATCCCGCCCTGGCCGAGCAGCGCGATCAGGCGGTACCTCGGCGTCGGCGCGCCGCCGGGCGTCGAGACCGGCGGGCCGAACTCTTCTCCACGATAGCCTTCGGCCTCCAAATCCTTCGACGACTGTTGCGCGGCGGTTAGCCCGTCCCGCCCGGCAGCCGCTCCGCCGGCAGACATTGCGGTTACCGCGGACGAAGCGCTGATGACATGCTCCTGCTTCGGCAGGACCAGCTCGGTCGAACACTTCGGGCACCGGGCTGCGCGGCCGGGCACGAGGTCTCTCACGTTGAAATTTTCATTGCATTTCGGACAGGAGAGGATCGTCTTGTTCTGGATTGCGAGGATGGTCTTGACCTCATCCGGTTTCAGGAACCCCTGTCTCACCATCAACTCACCGAGCCGGACCGTGACGCCCTGGCTGTGCATCTGCTCCTGGATGCGAAGCGCCTGGTTGATCTGTGTGGGCTGGCCGATCCCGGTCTTGAGCGCCACCTGGCCGAACAGGACGTCCTCCCGCCGCGTGACCTCCCAGTCGCCGCCCTGTTTCTTGACCGGAGAATACTCCGGGTGCGCCGTCTGCATGGTCACGTCCTGCGCGGAGACGAGCCCGCGCAGTTGTTCGCGCGTGACGAAACCCTTCTCTATGAGGATCTGTCCGATCGGTTTCGGCGGGTCGGTCGACGCCTGCGCCTTGACGCACTCGTCCAGTTGGGCGCGGGTCACGAGCCCCTTCTGCATGGCCAATTGGCCGATGAGCAATCCTTCAGTAGCCATCTTGTCTCCGAACGATGGAACTCCGGAAAAAAACAGACATCTCGTGCGGTTCGACCATCCGGAACGTCGGATTCTGGATTTTAGATTTTAGATTCTAGATTTTGGATTGGAGCATGTAAATCGAAAATCCAAAATCTAAATTCTAAGATCAGCACGCCTCTGACCACGCGGTTGGCATGGCACGGATACCAGGCTGCACAGCAGTCCTATCACTGGAGGAGGATTCTGCGGCTGCCGGAAAGGCGGTCCGCGTG
>JAVHLO010000355.1 GCA_031082105.1 Planctomycetota bacterium | reverse complement strand
CTTCCCTGATACGCGAATATTCCGGGCTAGTCCCCCTTAGCAAAGGGGGATTCAGGGGGTTGTGTACGAAATCACCTGGGGCTTGAGGATCTGGAGAAACGACATCTTCGTTCCGCTTTGGTTGGGGGGACCTCGTCCTGACTGTGGTCGAGACGAAGGTACGGTAGTTGAAAGTTCTTTTCTTAAGAGTCCACACCATTCTGGAGAGGAGGACACGATGAAGGCTTTGCGTTGTTTCGAGTCTGTGCTGGCCGCTGTTCTTGTGGTCTCGTTGGCGGTCTTGTTGTCCGGTGGCGGTTCCGACGATCGGCTTGCCTTCTCCGAAGAGGCCGCCAAGAGCGCGAAGATAGTCTTCCTCCACCACAGCACCGGCGAGTGCGTCTGGAACGGCGGCGTGCCCGACTGGTTCGCCGATTTCAACAAGAAGAACAAGACCGACTACCAGATCACCGAACAGGCGTTCCCCAAGGACTCGCCGTACGGCTGGGAGAACTACCCCTATGACTACTGGAACATCTGGGTGAAACATGCGGGCGCCAAGACGTTCAAGAGCGAGCCTACGCTCGAGATCCTCACGAAGAAGTACAAGGTCATCGTTTTCAAACACTGCTTTCCGGTGAGCGACGTCTGTGAGGACACCGGCGAACCGGATATCGAGTCCGCTGACAAGAAGCTCGAAAACTACAAGCTCCAGTATGACGCCTTGAAGAAGAAGATGCTCAGCTTCAAGGACAACCAGTTCATCGTCTGGACCGGCGCCGCGCAGGTTGAGGGCTGCACGGACGAAGAACAGGCCACGCGCGCGAAAGAGTTCGCGGAATGGGTGACGACCGAGTGGGACGAGAAGGGCGACAACATCTTCGTCTGGGACTTCCGCGCGCTCGAGACCGAAGGCGGGCTGTATCTCAAGGACGAGTACGCTGCCAGCTCCGAAGATTCCCATCCGAACGAGGACTTTTCGAAGAAAGTCGCGCCGTACTTCTGCCGGCGTGTCGTTGATGTCATCCAAGGGAAGGGCGATACGGGAAGCATCACCGGGAAGAAGTAGCGGGACGAAACCTGATCCATACCTCTCCTGGTATCCACGCCGGGGGCGTCCGGACTGCCCTCACCCCCGCCCTCTCCCAGAGGGAGAGGGAGTGCTGATCCCCTCTCCCTTTGGGAGAGGGTTAGGGTGAGGGTATTCTGAGTACCCAGGACTCGGACTTCAAGACAAGACGAGAAGCGGATAGAGTCCGGCCGCGATACCTGTACATCTTGGGCGTCCGTTGGACCCTTACCCCCGCCCTCTCCCTCTGGGAGAGGGTTAGGGTGAGGGTCGAAAGTATACCCAAGAGCTGGAGATCGCTCGCTCGCCCCGATTGACGGCAAGGCCAAGCCGTACCGACTGTGACTTCCCCCGCGCTCACTCCATGCGCCCCTAGAAATGGTAACGCTTGACACTATTATCGAATTGCGTTATCATCCTTTCCATGATAGGGGGCCTTCGCTGCAAGGAGACCGAGAAGCCCTCTTCAGATCCGTCCTCTGCGCTCTCTGTGTCTCCGTGGTGAACAAGTCCTATGGAATCACGTCGGTACGTGGATTGGAGTCAGGAAGTGAACGCCAAAGAAGTCATGCTCGGCAACGAGGCAATCGCGCGCGGGATCGTCGAGGCCGGATGCCATGTCGTCACGTCCTACCCCGGCACGCCCAGCTCCGAAATCCTGCCCGAGGTCGTCCGTCTCAAGAAGGAACACAACCTGAACATCCACACCGAATGGTCGGTGAACGAGAAGGTCGCCTTCGACGTCGCGCTCGGCGCAAGCTACGCCGGCAAGCGCGCCGCAGTCGTTATGAAGCAGGTCGGGCTCAATGTCGCCGCAGACTCGCTCATGTCTTCGGCCTATACCGGCGTCATAGGCGGGTTCGTCGTTATCTCGTGCGACGACCCAGGCCCGCACTCTTCGCAGACCGAGCAGGATACGCGATTCTTTGCGATGTTTGCCAAGGTGCCGGTCCTCGACCCTTCCGACCCCGCCGAGGCGAAGGAGCTCGTCAAGGCTGCGTTCGAGCTGTCGGAACGACACGAGATCCCGGTGATCCTCCGCCCGGCCATCCGAGTCTGCCACGCGAAGCAGACGATCAGCCTCGGCAAGATCAACACCATCGCCCGAGCCGCCGAGTTCAAGAAGGACCCGGGCCGCTGGGCCGCCACGCCCAAGTTCCGGCTGCAGCTCCATGAACAACTCAACCGCAAGCTCGAACGCGTCCGCAAGGAATTCGAATCCGCAGATTACACGGATTGCGGCCGTTCCCGCGAGGGCGAGAATCAGGAGGACTCTCGTGGCGCCCGGCCCGCCCGCGGTCCGCGGGGAGGAAGTGCGAAGAACAGGAAGGCCGCGCTGGGAATCCTCGCGGCGGGTGTGCCCTGGGCGCACGTGAGCGACATACTCGCCGACAACCGACTGGCGGACACCGTTCCCCTTATGAAGATGACGACGCCGTTCCCGTTGCCCTTGAGGCTCGTGAACGATTTCATCGAACGCTGCAGGACAGTGCTCGTCCTCGAAGAGCCGGAGGAAGTGATCGAGCTGCAGCTCGTGGACAAGCGCAGGCTCCTCGGCCGGTTCAATGGCTTCGTACCGAGGGCGGGGGAGTTGACGCCGGAGGTGGTCTATTCCATTCTGCAAAAGGCCATGCGCACCGCGGGCCTGAAGAAACGACTGCCGCGTGTCGATGGGACGGTGGACAGGCTTGTGGAGAAAATGAAACTGCCGGGCCGACGGCCGACCCTCTGTCCCGGCTGCCCGCACAGGGCGTCGTTCTTCGCGATTCGGAAGGCGTTTTCTGTTCAGACCGGCGCCGAGCGTGAGGGGGCGACTGATCGCGGGAAAGAAGTTGCCGCTCACGCCCCCATCTTCACGAGCGACATCGGCTGCTATACGCTCGGGTTGAACCTCGGCGGCGTCGACACGTGTCTCGACATGGGGGCCGGGATCACGCTCGCCAACGGGTTCTACCGCGCGTTCGAGCTCGACGGCAAGCGACCTCCGCTCGTCGCGACGATCGGCGACTCCACCTTCTTCCATGCGGGCGTACCCGCGCTGATCAACGCGGTCTACAACAAGGCCGGGTTCGTCCTCGTTATCCTCGACAACGGCATCACCGCGATGACCGGCATGCAACCGACGCCGGACTTGGGCATCATGGCCGACGGCACGCAGGGGAACCGGGTGGCGATCGAACACGTGGTGAAAGGGTGCGGCGTGGAGTTCCTGCGCATCTGCGACCCGTACAACGTGGACCAGATGATATCGCTTTTGAAGGAGGCCCATGCGTACGCCATGGGGACAAGCAGCAGGGCGGTGCCGCCTGTACAGGCGCCGGGCGCGCAGACCGGCGGCCAGCCTCAGGGCGCCGACGGCCGCGTCGCTGTAGTCATCGCGCGGCGGCCGTGCGTCGTCCGCAAACGCGATAGTGTCGAACGGAAGCCGGTGAGAATCGACCCGGACCTCTGCAAGGGATGCAAGGTCTGCCTGAAGTCCTTCGAGTGCCCCGCGCTGGTCTTCGTTAGCGAGAAGAAGAAGGTGGAACTCGACAAGCGCCTCTGCATCGGCTGCGGGGTCTGTGTCCATGCGTGCAAGTACGGGGCGATTGTGATAGGTTCGTAGTTTGGCAGGGGCGGTGGATTCTGCCTACCTTGGAATTTCGATTGACAACCTCGAATTTTCGTGTTGGGAGGAAACAATGAGCGACAACCCGGTTTACACGTCCAAGTGTTCCCTCAAGAACTTCTGGCAGGAGTACCGGATCTACGCGGACCGGCTCGAGTTCAGCACGCTGTTCGGGATGATCGTCGTGCCGTTGAGCCATGTCGAGCGCGTCGAGGTCTCCGAGTCGGATGTGAAGGGCCTTCTCAAGGGCGACCTGAAGCTCAAGAACTTCCGGGCTGCCCTCAAGCTCGACTGGGCCAACTTCGTCGAGCACGTCGTCATCGACAAGAGCAAGGGCTACATCCGCCGGATGCTCTTCACTCCCGACGACCCGACCGCGTTCAAGCAGGCGCTGGACGGCGCGCTTGCCCTGTTCAGGAACAGAGGTTGAGAGAAGGCAGGGG
>JAVHLO010000354.1 GCA_031082105.1 Planctomycetota bacterium | reverse complement strand
CATGGTGTCAGAACCGCTGCCATGGGCAGCGTCGAAAAATGACCGCGCCCAAAATGGCGAAACTCTGGTCCCGGGCGCACCAGCCGATCCATGCCTTTGCAGGTCGGGTCTCATGAGAATCTCAAGGACGCTGTACGTCACGAACCGCGCGGACTGGCGCGCGTGGCTCGAACGGAACCACGGCACGGAGCCCGAGATCTGGCTCGTGTACTTCAAGAAGCACTCAGGCAAACCGAGGATCCCGTACGACGCCGCGGTGGAAGAGGCGTTGTGTTTCGGATGGATAGACAGCACCGTCAAGCGGATCGACGCCGAGAAGTACGCTCAGCGTTTCACTCCGCGGCGACGCGGGAGCCGGTGGTCGGAGTTGAACCTGAACCGCGCGCGCAGGATGATTGAGGAAGGCCGCATGACCGGGCCAGGCATGGCGCGGGTCCCGGCCGATCTCACGCCGGCGGACACGAAGCAGCCGCCGCGCAAGCCGGGACTTCAGCGCATCGCCATGCCGCGGTTCTTCAGGGAGGCGCTGGACGCCGATGAGAAGGCGCGCGAGAGTTTTTCCCGGCTCGCGCCCTCGTACCGCAGGATGTACATCGGCTGGCTTGCCATGGCGAAGAAAGACAAAACCCGCCGGAAGCGGTTGAAAGAGGCAATGTCCCTGCTGCGGAAGAACCGGAAACTGGGGTTGAAATGATGGACTCCAGGTGAGTCTTACGATGTGCAAAAATGCGTCAACACACGCTGGAATCCGGAATCCGTCTCGAATCACCCTCACCCCTGCCCTGGAGTCTGGCCATTGTTCGGCGAAAGACAGCCCCCTGTTTCCCGATAGGGCGGAACCGCGGATATCGGAGAGTAGCGCGCGCACGCGGCGCCCCGAAGGGGCATGACATACCAGCCCGGGGCGAAGCCCCGGGTAGGAGGATGATTGTTGTCTGGTGCGCCCTGAAGGGGCGCGACATTCGAAGGAAGAAAGATGGCTCCGTTTGTTGCGCCCTTTTCCGCCTTGGCGGATCCGCGGCGGCGGACAGGGCTTGATTGCCTTGTGGTCTCCGGTTGCTGAACGCGCGGAGATTCCAGATTGTCGAGATTTCGCCTGCACGTTGGTTTTCAACCACGAATGAACGCGAATTCACGCCAGTCCGGGATTCGATATTGGCGTCCACCGGCGGCCTTTCTCCGCTACAGATTGCGCAGGCAGAACTCGAACTATGCTCAGAGTGCCTCTGCCCCTTCAAATATCGCCGTGCTTGAAAAGGCGGCGAAGACTTGCTATTATCTTGTGAACGTTGAAGAAGCTTGAGCTCAAGCTGTGTCTTCATGGCGAGAGTAGGGACTCCAAGCTTCTCGAATGAATAGGTCCGTCGGCTCTGCCAATTCGATTTGACGGTGTGTTGCGGTTCAAGGAAAGGGAGGTGCCGATGCCCGCCCCCGAAACGATCCTGCGGCTCGTCGAACAATACGAGCGAAACAGTCCCGCCTACTCCGCGCAGGGCTACAATGAGACGCAGCTTCGCCGCGAGTTTCTCGACCCGTTCTTCGAGGCCCTTGGCTGAGACGTCGCCAACAAACAAGGCTGTGCGGAGGCGTACAAAGACGTCATCCACGAGGACGCCCTGCGAGTGGGAGGGGGAAGGGAGGCGCCCGACTACTGCTTCCGCATCGGCGGCGTCCGAAAATTCTTCGTCGAGGCGAAGAAGCCCTCCGTCCACCTCAAGGACGACATGGCAGCCGCGTTTCAAGTCCGCCGGTACGCATGGTCGGCGAAACTCCCGCTCAGCATTCTCACCGACTTCCAGGAGTTCGCCGTCTACGATTGCCGCAGCAAGCCCCACAAATTCGACAAGCCGTCCGTCGGCAGAACGCTGTACGTAACCTACAGGGATTTCGCGACGCGCTGGCAAGAGATTGCCGACATCTTCTCCAAGGAAGCGGTACTGAAGGGGTCTTTCGACAAGTACGCCCAGGCCGGCAAGGGAAGGCGCGGAACCGCTGAGGTCGACGACGCATTCCTCAAGGAAATCGAGGCGTGGCGGGAGATGCTCGCACACAACATCGCCCTGCGCAATCCGAGGCTGACGGTGCGGGAGTTGAACTTCGCCGTCCAGCGCACGATCGACCGCTTGATATTCCTGCGCATCTGCGAAGACCGGGGCATCGAAATCTACGGGACCCTCCAGTCCCACCTGAACGGCGAGAACGTCTACGCGCGCCTCTGCGAACGCTTCCGCCGCGCGGACGAGAAGTACAACTCCGGCCTCTTCCATTTCACGAAGGAGAAAGGACGGCGCGAAGAACCGGACGAGTTGACGCTTGCACTGAAAATAGACGATAAGCCCCTCAAGGAAATGATCAGGAACCTCTACTATCCTGATTGTCCCTACGAGTTT
Source organism: Planctomycetota bacterium (assembly GCA_031082105.1). Classification (GTDB taxonomy): domain Bacteria; phylum Planctomycetota; class MHYJ01; order JACQXL01; family JAVHLO01; genus JAVHLO01. The sequence continues at coordinate 1,752 of JAVHLO010000354.1, read as the reverse complement.
TCTGTGCTTCCCGCCGACATCTTGGGGCAGGTCTACGAGCAGTTTCTCGGGAAGGTGATACGTCTCACCGACGCGCACCAGGCGCGCGTGGAAGACAAGCCGGAGGTGAAGAAGGCGGGCGGTGTCTACTACACTCCGACGTACATCGTTGACTACATCGTGAAGAACACGGTGGGGAAACTCGTCGCGGGAAAGACGCCGAGGCAGGTGGCGAAGTTCAAGATTCTCGACCCGGCGTGCGGATCGGGGTCGTTTCTGATCGGGGCGTACCAGTGCCTGCTCGATTGGCATCGGGATTGGTATGTCAAGGACGGGGCGGAGAAATGGGCGGCAAGGCGTTCTCCCGCGCTCTTCCGGCCGCGGACGGGCTCATCTTCCTCCGTTTCACAAGGGAAAGCCAAGGGAGATCCCCTATTCCTCCCCTTTGAAAAAGGGGGGACAGGGGAGGATTTGGTCAGAGAGAAGGAGCGGAAGAAAGGAGGCGACTGGCGGCTCACCAGCGCGGAGCGGAAACGGATTCTTCTGAACAACATCTACGGCGTGGACATCGACACGCAGGCGGTGGAGGTGACGAAGTTATCGCTGTTGCTGAAGGTGTTGGAGGGCGAGAGCGAGGAGACGCTTGTGCAACAGCGCCGTTTCTGGCACGAGCGGGCGCTGCCCGACCTGGGCAACAACATCAAGTGCGGCAACTCGCTGATTGCGCCGGACTTCTACGACGACCCGAAGAACGCGGCGCTGGGGACCGAGGAACGTCTGCGCATCAACGCCTTCGACTGGAACGCCGAGTTCCCGGAGATCATGAAGGCCGGCGGTTTCGACGCCGTCATAGGGAATCCGCCGTACATTCGAGTGCGAATATTCCGTGAGCTCTACCCCGAACAGGTGCCGTACTTGGAGTCTCACTATCACTGCGCGACGCATGTCTGGGATATCTACCTGCTTTGTTTTGAAAGGGCATATCTCCTAACAAAACGAGCGGGACGATTCAGCTTCATCGTGCCTATCCAGACGCTGCATCAACCCAATTGTGCGAGCCTACGCCAGATGCTCGTCGAACAGACCTCCTTGAAGATCGTGGCCGACATGTGTTTGCTGAAAGTATTCGAGAACGCGGTCGTGAAGAACTGCGTGCTAGTGTGCGAGAAAACGCCGGGGCAAAGGAACAAGATTGAAGTGCTTCGGCCACGGACCACAAGCGAGTTGTTCTCGCATGCATCCTCCCTTTGGCCTCAGCGCAATGTCGCTGCGAAGGATGACTACAGTCTTAAGGTGGAACTTCTGTCACCTCTGAAATGGCTGTGCGAGAAGCTTCGAGCAAAGAGTAGGACTCTCGGCGAACTCTACTACGTCACCTTTGGCTTGCGGTCGTGTGCCAAGGGCAAGGGCGGTGGCGACAAACAACGGCTCATCACAAATGACAGACGTGCGGCACACGCGAAACCCTACCTGGAGGGGCGAGATATCCGGAGATATGAAGTGCTTTCGAAGAAGAGGCGCTACGTCCGGTATCTGCCTGAGGAAATGTACAGTCCTCGAATGCCTGGACTTTTTGAGGCGGAGAAGATCGTATCGCAGACCATGCTGTCCAAGATGCGACTAGTTGCGACGTTTGACAAGGAGAGATATTACGTCGAACAGAGTCTTCTCTGCATAGTGCCGCACGGCGTGGTCACGCCGAGTGTCGGATTGGTGCCTTCGCTGAAATTCGCGCTTGGTGTTCTCAACTCAGCGCTAGAGAGCTTCTATTTC
>JAVHLO010000353.1 GCA_031082105.1 Planctomycetota bacterium | reverse complement strand
CTATGAAAGACAGCTCAGTCGTTGACCCTCAGCTTGTCAATTTCATCCATGCCACTGAATAGCGGTCGCCGTCCGAGGTCAACCACGCAATAGCGGTCCTGAGGCTTCGGGTCATCCTGCAGAATCAAGTCCGCATCCGCAGACGCATGGACGACAATATCAAGCGAGTCCGTCTCAAGGCAAACATCGTCATTGTCGCGGCGACACACACACACCAAGAGTAGACCGACGTCGGGAGGGCCACGGCGTCTGCCGGGCCGCTTGAACTCAATTCCGGCGACTTGCGTTACGGTCAACAGACTTGGCATGTATCGGTAGCGCACAACGGGAAAAAGGAACAGGAACCTGCCGCGCTTCGGTTCCTCATGGTGGATGCGCAGGAGTCTCACATGCAGGGAGCGGTCACTCTCCACGTAGTTCACATCCCGCAGGTTCATCTCGGCATCATGCAAGTAACCGGACAAGACCGGTATGTCAGTCAGTCTGGCCTTGATCATCGTAAGGAGCGCTCCGAAGATCCGGGATTGTCAATCAGAAGATCAGGTCGCACAATCAGACCCACCCGAGCTCCAACCGTAAGGGGGCGGCCACAGGTGTTCGTAGAAACGACTTCAGTCGTTCGGGCGACGACCCGTTTTCGCCCCGACCGCGGTCGGGGCGAAGTCCCCTTAGAAAAGGGGGACGTAGGGGGTTGTTTCTTCTGTTCCTCAGATACAGGGTTGCGCTTCTACAACCCCCTGAATCCCCCTTTGCTAAGGGGGACTTCGCAGACAGGGCCACCACCTGCTACAGCTCCTCACCGTCAGTTTGCCATCTTGATGACGGCGAGTGTTTCGACATTGCCGACATCCCTGGCGCTTCTCACCTCGAGCCGCACTCCGCGGCCTTCCGCGTATTTCTTTGCGCTGTCGATGACCTTCAGCACGGACGCGTCCAAACCGGATTCACGCGCGGCCTTCACGGCCTTCTCGCCCACCGCGAAGGAGGCCAGAAAATATCCACCGCAAGGGGTCATGTAGAGGATGGTGCGCTTCTCGCCCTTGACTCGGAGCCCCCAGCCGTACGCCTTGCCGCTGAACCCCCATTCCGTCGAGACGGGCGCGAATTTCCGCGTGATGCGCTTCAGCAGGGCGTTCCAGAGAACGGATGCTGCCCCGAGTGTTGCGGCCAGATCCTTCGGCTGGGGTGGTTTCGATTTGTCGTCAAAGGCGCTGAGTGGCATGCGCAACCTCCTGAATCTGGAGTTTCGCCGCTTCGGGCGTGGTCATTCTTCGACGCTGCCCATGGCAGCGGTTCTTGCTGGTTTCGGCCGTGCCCGTGGCGCGGTTTCTGCCCGCAAGGCTGCCGCGGGCAGCAAGACCCCCGCCATGGGCGGGGTAGAAATTCCGCGGGAGCCGCAACTGCGCAGGGGCCTTCAGGATTCGTTGTGCCCGCATGCCCCGCTCTTCACCGACAGGTACACCGTTGCCGCGACCACGATGTGTTGCCGGAGGGACCGCTCCGCCTCTGCGCGCGTGAGCTTTTTCCCCTTGAACTCGTATGATACGCCGTCCTTGAGCTCGCAGATCTGAAAGTGCGGCCCCACGATCGTCGCAATGCCGAGCGCGTCACCTGCGCATTTCTCCTCGCCCAGGCCGGAGACGCGGTCGTATACGCCCCACCTGATGTGACCTGCGCCGTCGTACGGGTCGACCTTTCCGTCCACGATCTGCCGGCACCAGAATCGGATTAGTGTCGTCGCGGCCTCCTTCTTTGAAGGGAGCGACAACCCCATCTCGGCGAGGGCGTTCTTGAACTCAGACCGCACCTCGAAGACGTTGAACTTGTTTTCGTCCTCGGCCGCGAGCATTCGCAGGTGCCTCGTGTCATGCCCCTCAAGGAGTGCGGCGGTCGCCGCGACGATCAGTGCCTTCTCCTTGACGTTGCCGAGGACAAAGTTGGCGACGTGCTCGTTGAAAGTTATGGCCGGGGCTGGGGCTTCGGCATGCTTTTCCCGGGTTTTCCGGGTCCGGGTCTTGTCTCGCGCGTCCTTGCGTCGCGTCGGCATATTCGCTCTCCTCACAGACCAGCGGAAGGGATCACATCTGTAGTCCCGAACGTGGGGACCTTGGACGCTACCGCTCCCTCACGGTCGCGGCACTGATGTCTGCACGGCCGCCGTGCACTGCGCCACTTGATCGCCTCACGCATTCGGGCTGGAATGGCCGACACGACGGGCTGATGAAGGCTGGATTCCCGCTTGCGCGGGAATGACCGCTCGGCCGCGCTATCACTTTTCCTTGCGCGCGAACCCGCGCGGCTTGTACTCCTCCACGAACTTAATGAGGTCTTCGTAGATGTCGTGATAGCCGAAGTACTGCATCTCTTCCATCGCCTCCTTGGCCGTCCAGCCGTCGATCTCGATCCGGTACAACGCCGCCATCGTGCCTGTGCGGTCCTTGCCGTGGGCGCAGTGGAAATAGACCGGCCAGCTCTGCGGGTCGAGCACGGTGTCGAAAAAGAGCTTGAGCTGGTCATCGGTAGGGGGTTCGGAGCCGAGTACGCCCGCCTGGAGCGGGATCTCCACGTACTTCATCCCGGCCCCTTCGACCTCATCGCGTTCGCCGATGTACTCGCGGAGGTTGATGACCGTCTTGATACCCATGTCCGCGAGCGACTTGTAGCCGTCTTCGTCATCGTCGTCCTCGGGTTGGGCGCCGCGGTAGAGGTTGGCGTTGATCTTAGCGAAGTTCTCGACGCCCGTGACGCCCGCGATGCGGTTCGCGAAGGCGCGCTTCGGCCCGGCCGGCTGCTGAGGCTGTTGAGGCTGCAGCGGCTGCTCCGGCTTCTTGCTCTCGCCGCAGGAGCAGGCGAGGAAGAGAAGCAAGAGGATGACCGGCCAGGCTCGGTTTGGAGTGATCATGTGTCCACTCTCCATAATGTGACAGCACGCGTGTGCGTGTGAGCGTTCGTGCGAACGCGCCTCTGTGCGTTTGAAATCTCCAATCCGATCAGCTCTGACCATTCTGCCGGCCCTTCGGGCCTCGGTTCCGCCATCTCGTTCGGATTCCACGCCCTTACGGGCGCGGCTACTACCTGGCGGCCCTGCGGGCCTATCTGCCTGAGGATAGCGACCAACTCTCGCGCACCCGCAGCCGATTACTGGGAGGCGCGGCACAGTGAAACAGATTGTTCGGCCTGCAAAGGCGGTCGGTTTCTGCCGACCCGCTGTTTGGCACCAGCTTTAGCTGGTGGTGTAGCCTCAGTCAGCCTTCAGCCGCCTAGAGCCGGGCTTCTTTGATGGCCCGACACGCGGTCGAGAAGCCCGGCTGAAGCCGGCTCCTTCGGCAATTGTCCTTCCCCGACCACCACCTGAAGGTGGTGGCAGACAAGGTGCCGGCTTGAAGCCGGCATGCGGCGGCCAGCGGTCATCGGCTGGGATTATGGCATACGCTCAGAGACAGCCTCAAACCGGCGCGAACACCTTCTACCGGCCCTGCGGGCCTGCGCCTCATGAGTCGTACGTCCGTCCCTGGAGTTCTTCGTTTGTCCGCATTCCACTGGGGACATGATGCGAACGGAACGTCCGGCCCACTCATGACGGGGGACTGGTAGTTTGCCCAAGCGCTGCATCCTCGAACAGGTGAGGACAAGTCAGTTTGAAGAACCGGAGGCACATTTCTGTATTGTCAAGTTTCACCCGATCCTGAGGAGACAGTGCCTTGTTGTGTTTTAGGAAGGCCTCGGCTACATAACCCCTGATGTCAAATGGCAGCCACGGGGAATAGTCCTTCTTTTCCACCGTAGGAAGCAACACCAGACGTTGTTCGCTATCGGAATTCCTGAACGGTACATTGTATGATCGGCTCAGATCCCTGTCGTCGCCGAAGAGCTCATTGAACTCCTTCTCAGCAGTGGGATGCAGGACTACCGCTGCCAGTTCGAGCTTCTGAGCATCCTCGTACGCATGAAGGATGCACTGTCCGGCGAAGACATCGTCCTCCACAACGGCGGGCCCGAACGCGATCGACCCACGGACGGGAAGCCCCTTATCAAAGTAGAATCTATAGTGCAGGATGGAGCGGAAGAGGATCAGGGACCAACCTAGTTGCCGTAGCAGCTTGTCTGGTGGCGTGTTTGTACTTGGGTAGGGGATGGACAGAAGTGTACTG
>JAVHLO010000352.1:700-4151 GCA_031082105.1 Planctomycetota bacterium | reverse complement strand
CCCGCGAAAACGCCGCGCGCCCTAGTTGCCCTGCCGCTGCTTGTGCCTGGGGTTTTCACAAACAACGCGAACGCGCCCGCCCCGCCTGATGATCTGGCACTTCTCGCAGATTCTTCTCACGGATGGTCTGACTTTCATGGTTCACTCCTTCCGACCGTCTCGGTATCTGTCATCCGCGGACGAGTCCCGCCCGCCGGGCCAATCCGCAGGCATCCATTCCCCGGCACCGCGCCCAGAGCTGCCCGCTCTCAGCGCCATTGTTCCCGGAAAACGATCCTGCCCTTGGTGAGGTCATACGGGGACATCTCCAGCGTAACACGGTCACCGGGCAGAATACGGATGTAGTTCATGCGCATCTTGCCGGAAACGTGGGCGAGCACCATGTGGCCGTTCTTCAACTCGACCCTGAACATGGTGTTCGGCAAGGCTTCCTTCACGACGCCTTCTACCCTTATCGCTTCCTCTTTCGGCATTTCTCGGCCTTTCAGACCAATCGCAGCCGTTCGGCGTTCCGTACCGCAGTCCGGCAAGATCGTTTTTATGAGCAGCGTCTTTTCCACAAAGTCTCCACGGTGCTGCTCTTTCCCGGTTCTTTCGTTCTTCGGTTGCGCCGCGCAATCTGTGGTTCCGTCACATCACCGTCAGCACTTCACGGCCGGAGTCGGTGACGGCGACCATGTCTTCGAAATGGACCGCGAGTTTCCGGTCCTTTGTCACCACCGTCCAGCCGTTGCCGAGCGTTTCGACGTCGTACGTCCCCTCCGTGAGCATGGGTTCGAGCGCGACGACCAGTCCGGGTTTCAACACGACGTCGTACTCGCCGCTCCCCGGCGTCACAAAATTCGGGACCTGCGGCTCCTCGTGCATCTCAACGCCGATCCCATGTCCCACGAACTTGCGGACAACTCCGAAGCCGAGCGACTCGGCGTAGTCCTGGACTGCGCGCGATACGTTCGACAGCCTCGCCCCCGGCGTGACCGCGTTCGTGGCCAGCTGGAGCGCGACCCGGCCCGCATCGAGAATCCGGGCCGCGGCCCGGGAGATCTTCCCAACTCCCCAGGTCCGCGCACAGTCGCCGAAATAGTTCTTGAACTTCACTCCGATGTCGACGCTGACCAGGTCGCCCTGCACTATCTTCCGCGGTCCCGGTATCCCGTGCACCACTTCTTCGTTGATCGAGACGCACGCGTTCGCCGGAAACCCCCGGTACCCCAGGAATGCGGGGATCGCGCCACGGCCGATGATGAACTCCCGCACTTTCGCGTCGATCTCACCGGTTGTCCTGCCGGGCTCGACCAATTTCCCGGCATACTCGACCGCGTCGGCCGCCAGACGGCCGGCCTCGCGCATCAATTCGATCTCCCTAGCTGACTTGTACCTTATCACGGCCTATCTTGTTCAACGCATCAGTGGTTCGCGCGAAGACCTCCTCTACGGTTCCCGCTCCGGAAAGGGTGACCAGCGCGCCCCGCTTACCGTAGAAGGACGCAACACCAAGCGTCTGTTTCTCGAACACCACAAGCCGCTGCTTGATGGCTTCCGGCATGTCGTCCTGCCGCTGAAACAGCGTCCCGCCGCAGCAGTCGCAGTTCTGTCCGGCAACGGAAGGCTTGAACACAGTGTGGAAGTTCCTGCCGCACTGTCGGCACACCCTGCGTCCGGACAATCTCTGGATGATCAATTCGATGGGCGCAGTGTATTCCACAACGATATCAATGCTCAGCCCGATCCCGAACAGGAACGTGTCCAACGCCTCACACTGCGGGATCGTGCGCGGAAACCCATCAAGCAGAAAACCGCGCACGCAGTCGACGGCCCGAAGCCGCTCCATCACTACTTCCGTCACAAGCTGGTCGGGCACCAGGTCGCCCCTGTCGGTATAGCTCTTCCCCTTCAGGCCGAGCGGAGTGCCCTTTACCGCGTGCTCTCTGAAAATCTCTCCGGTATCAATGTGCGGCACCCCAAGCCGCTGCTGCATCTGCTTGGCCTGCGTGCCCTTCCCTATCCCGGGCGGACCCAGGCATATGATGCGCATCTTGCTGCCCCCGAATGCAGCCACATCCCGCGCGTAAACCAGGACTGCCACGCGGAGTCGGACGGCAACCGACGTCTGTCATCCTCTCCGTCCGCGGATATGGCCCTTTTTCAGGAATCCATCATACTGGCGCATCACGAGATGCGACTCGACCTTCTGCATCATATCGAGACCGACACCCACGACGATGAGGATGCCGGTTCCACCCATGAACCTCGTGATGTACCGCGCCACGCCGAACTCGTACGAGATCAGGTCCGGCATCAACGCGATCGCGGCAATGAAGGCGGCGCCAACCAGCGTCACCCGGTTCATGACCCTTTCCAGATACTCAGCCGTGTTCTTGCCCGGTCTGATGCCCGGCACGAAACTGCCGTGCTCCTTCAACTGGTTGGCCATTTCCGAGGGCTGAAAGAACAAGGCCGTCCAGAAGTATGAGAAGAAGAACACCAGCCCGACATAGACAAGGCTGTACCAGAATCCATGTCCGGAGAAGATGACGTCCGAGGTCCTGGATCGGACCCAGCCTTCAATGGTTATGGGCACCACCATTAGGGACGACGCGAATATGACCGGCATGACTCCGGCCTGGTTGACTTTCAAGGGCAGGTAGTGCCGCGCGCCGCCGTACACACGCCGCCCCCGCGTGTGCTTGGCATGCTGAACGGCGATCCGCCGTTGAGCCTGGGTGGCGACCACCACGGCGACCACCATGCCGACGAAAAGCACAATCAGGAAGATGAGCTTGTCCACGCCGAACACGTCCCGGTTGCTCCAGAAATCGGCTACGGCGCCGGGCATGTCGGCAATGATACCCGCCATGATTATCAAGGACGAACCGTTGCCGAGACCGTGCTCGGAAATCTGCTCACCCAGCCACATGACGAACATCGTGCCCGCAGTCAATGCGCAGATCGCGCTCAGGTCGAACCCCCAGAACGTCGGGTCCAGAACGATGTTGTTCCTCTTCAAGTACCCGATTATGAACATCCCCTGGATGAAGCAGATGGGCAGCGTCACGATCCGCGTGTACTGGCTTATCTTCCTGTGTCCGGACGGTCCTTCCTTCGCGATCGCTTCAAGGCGGGGAATCACCTTCACGAGGAGCTGGAAGATGATCGACGCGCTGATGTACGGCATGATGCCGAGCGCGAAGATCGACATCTTCTCCAGAGCGCCGCCCGAAAAGACCTTGAGGAAACCGAAGAGCTGCGCGCCCTCCATGTTCTTCATCAGGTCACGGAGCGCCTCGATGCTGATCCCGGGCAGCGGGATGAACGCTCCCAGCCGGAATATCGCAAGCAGCCCCAAGGTCACCAGGATGCGACGGCGCAACTCCGGGATCATGAAAATGTTGCGGATTGTCTCTCTGATCCTGCTCATAGTTACACGACCACAGCCTTACCACCAGCCTTC
>JAVHLO010000352.1:0-690 GCA_031082105.1 Planctomycetota bacterium | reverse complement strand
AGCCTTCTCGATCTTGTCTACAGCATTCTTGCTGAAACGATTCGCATGCACAGTGAGGGCGTGCTTCAGACTGCCGTTGGCCAACACCTTGAGCCCGCAGCTCGCGTCCTCTATCAGACCAAGCTGCTCGAGACGCGCGCCGTCCACGACCTCACCTGCCGGGAAGCGGCTCAGATGCCGCAGAGAAATCACAGCCGGTCTCCGACGGAAGGCGACATTGCTGAATCCCCGCTTCGGGATGCGTCTGACGAGCGGCATCTGGCCGCCTTCGAACCCCGGTTTGACACTCCAGCCCGATCTCGCCCCCTGTCCCTTTTCCCCGCGTCCGCAGGTCTTGCCGAGACCGCATCCCTTGCCGCGCCCCACGACATGCCTTTGCCGACGCGGTGTCACGGTCTTGTTGATGTCGTCAATCTTCATCTCATTTCCGCCAAAAGCGTTTTGTGTCGGTCAAACCGCTTGAGCCGGTTTAGCCGGTTGAGTCGGTTTGGCCGGTTCGGCACGACCGGGCCGGCCAACTCCGAACATCCACTACACTATCCTCATTCCGCGCTGCTTTTCAACCTGGACCTTCGACCGCATCGATCGCAGGCCGTCCAGCGTCGCCTTGACCGCGTTTGTGGGGTTCGTGCTGCCGAACAGCTTCGTCAACACATCCCTGACACCCGCCATCTCAAGGACGGCCCTGAC
>JAVHLO010000351.1 GCA_031082105.1 Planctomycetota bacterium | reverse complement strand
CACGATAGACGCGTGTTTTCATGTCATTGCGGGCCGCAGCGAAGCAATCTCCTCCACCCCGGAGCAAAGGACTTGGCGATTGCCTCGCTGCGGCTCGCAATGACACAACAACCTGTCTTCTTTCCTGTTCATGGGCATCCTCTCACGCATTCGAGACCGGTTCTTCATCAACCGCCAGGACTCGATGATCTTCGAGGTCACGCAGCGGTGCAACCACGCGTGTCTCTACTGCTACAATGTCTGGCACATCGAGAATGTCGACTACCCCAGGGGCGAGCTGGACACCGAGGGGACAAAGCGGCTCATCAGGGAAATCGTCCGCCAGACGAAGTGCAGGCAACTCACGTTCACCGGCGGCGAGCCGTTCCTTCGATCGGACCTTCTTGACCTCATTTCGTTCACGCGCGGACTCGGGGTGACGCCGTCGTTGATCTCCAACGGCTCGCTCGTGGACGACGAGGCCGCAAAGGCGGCCATCGCGCGCGGCGTCTCGCTCTTCGAGTTCCCCCTGCTCAGCTCCGACCGCAAAGTACATGACCATCTCTCACAGAGCGACTGTTACGACCGCGCCACCGAGGCGATCGCGAACGTCAAATTCCACGGCGGGATGGCGGTGGCGGTCTTCGTCGGCACGAAATTGAACATTGACGGGTTCAAGGATGTCGTCGAGCTGGCGATCGCGCTCGGCTGCGACAGCGTCATGTTCAACCGCATGAACGTCGGCGGGCGCGGCTGCAAGCACGTCGCGGAGCTCCTGCCGTCCGCGGAGCAGGTGGCGCGCGCGCTCGACACGGCGGAGGCAATGATGGAGAAGTACGGGATCGGCATCTCGTGTTCCATCCCTGTTCAGCCGTGCATCGTCGACATCACGAAGTACAAGAAGCTCCATTTCGGCTACTGTGCCGCGGGCACGAAGCGCTCGTACTACACGGTCGACCCGATCGGCAACGTGAGGATGTGTAACCACACGCCGTCGATACTCGGGAACATCCTTACCGACGATTTTTCGCGGCTTGCGCGGGGGAAGACCGCGCGTGATTTCGTTCGGGCCCGGCCTGCCTCCTGCACGGGGTGCGCGCTGGAGGATACGTGTTTGGGCGGCTGCAAAGCCGCGGCGGAGGCGTGCTACGGCTCGCTCACGAGGGAAGAGCCGTTCCTCGGCTGCAACGCCCCGGCGGGGCACCGAATCCTTTCTCAGGTCCCGGCCGCGCCCGAAAACAGGGAGGGGGAGTCAGGCGCCGATTGACGGCCGTTGAGCTTGAGAATTGGATGGAATCCGGGCGCAGATGTGCGCATCTCGCCCTATGAGCGTGGCAGATTGAGCCCGGCCATGCGCTTCATCACGCGCCTCCGTGGTTGCGGCTCTGCCGCTCCCTTACGGTCGCGGCACTGACTCCAGCGGCCGCGGCACAGATGCCGACGATTCCAGATGAGCCTGCATACTCACTGATCCCCTGATGCCCTGGTGCCCTGATGCCCTGGTATCCCGATACCCTTCCGCCGCGCCGAACGTCCATCTCTTGCATGTTCCACCACCGGTTTGATATACTCCCCCGCCATGCGGATAGTCCTTGGAATATCGATAGTCATCTTCTGGGCCGCCATGACGGCGACCTTCTTCGAGGAGCATATCCTCCCCGATATCGAACTCCAGGCGGAGCTCTGCTACCGGACCGCGCTGGTGAAACAGCTCAAGGCCGACGAGTACACGATGAAGATCCTCTTCCTGAACCAGAAGGTCGGCGAGTCCCGGACCAGTATCGAACCCAGCAACGACGGCGGGTGCTCCATCTCCAATGTCACCCAGATGGCGTTCCCGGAGCTGGGCGACGCAGGAACGATGAGTATGGAGATGGTCTCCCGGCTCGACTCCTCTTTCCGGCTGCGCTCCGTCACAATGACCGTCAAGTCCGCCATCATGAACGCGCGCATCGTCGGCACGGCGAGCCAGAACTCGCTGCGCCTTACCTTCCGCACACAGGACGGGACAACCGACGCGGACATCCCGCTCACGGGTCACGAGACGCTCTCCGACGGCCTCTCCCCCTTCATCAACATGCCGCACCTCGCGGTAGGAAAGGAATGGGATATCTTCATGATCGACCCGCTGACATTGACCTCCTGCCGGAGGCGGGCGCGGGTCGAAGAGATGGAAACGATCCAGTGGCGCGGCGAGGACTGCGAGACCTTCCTCGTGACGCTGGAGGTGAGCAAGACCCAGAAGATCCGGGCATGGATCGACCGCGAAGGCCGTGTTTTACGCGAAGAGATCGGCCCGGGTCTGGCCCTCGAACGAGAATAGCCGGGGACGGCCGGCTCGTGTTTTGCGGAGCCACCCCCGACCGAAGATCCGCAATCCGAAATCTAGGATCCAAAATCTAAAATCCGATGATGGCTGCAATCCTGATCGACAGTGTAACGAAGCTGTTCGGCGAGAAGATCGCTGTCGACCGCCTTTCCCTGCAAATCGAGAAGGGCCGGATCTTCGCATTCCTCGGTCCGAACGGCTCCGGCAAAACAACCACCATCAAGATGATGGTCGGCCTGATGCGCCCCACGGCAGGGAGAATCCTGATCGGCGGCGTCGACCTGGCCGCCGACCACATCGCGGCAAAGCGGATGTTCGCGTACGTGCCGGACCAGCCGTACCTCTACGACAAGCTGTCGGGCACGGAGTTTCTGAAGTTCGTGTCGAGGATGTACGGCCTCGACTCCGCATCCACGCGCGCGGCCATCGAGAAGTACGTCTCGATCTTCGAAATGGGCGAATACATCGGCCATCTCGTGGAAACGTACTCGCAGGGGATGAGACAGCGATTGACGCTGACCTCCGCCCTCATGCGCGACCCGGAGATACTCATCCTTGACGAGCCGCTGGTCGGCCTCGACCCGCACAGCATGCGGCTGGTCAAGAACATCCTGCGCGAATCGGCCGCCGCGAAGAAGATGACCGTGTTCATGTCGACCCACCTCCTTTCGATAGCGGAGGAGACGGCGGACGAGATCGGGATCATCCTCGAAGGGAAGCTGCTCGCCCGGGGCGATTTTGCCGGGCTGCGCGCGCAGTTCAGCGAGGGCGGAAACCTCGAGAACGTCTACATGAAGATCGTGGACGGACAGGCCAGGTGATCAGGGGGTCTGGAGATCGGGACACTGGGATTCTGGGGCTACAGGATCCCGAATAGGATTCAAGATCTTGACAACCTGGAAACCGCCAAGATGCCAGGGAAATCAAGAGAACGCCAGGATTCTCGCGGATTTCCAACGTACCCGACCCTCGATTCGTCCAGAACGGCCGACAGTGACTGAACGAGATTTGCACGAGACTGGAAGCTCTGTTGTTTCGTCAGCGTCTCCTCGAGTCCCTGTTCCAGTATCCGGTCGGATCCTGCCTCTTCATGATTCCTGGCGTTTTTGGCGCTCTTGGCGTTTTGGTGGATTGTTGGGCTCTCGGGGTTGAGGGTCCACTTCGCCGCATCTCCTTGTCCCCCTTCTTGCCCAGAATGGGGGGGCCTGGATTCCCGCTTCCGCGGGAACGACAGAACGGGTGAATCGCATGACTGACACGGGCTTGCAGGATGGTTCCGCGCGTCGGGACCGACGGGGGTTCACCGACACCGGTTCGCTGCTGTACGTCAAGTGGCGCGACGCGATCAACCGCCTCAGCAGCCTCGGCCGGCATTCCAGGCTGAAGATCGCGGTGATCGCCGTTTTCGCGGCGGCGTTCTGGACGGTGGTCTTCGCCGTCTTCGCCGAGGGGTTCAGGTTCATGCAGGCGTTCGGAGACTTCGCCCCGACCCTCACCGAATACCTGATGTCGATCTTCTTCTTCTCCTTGTCGCTGCTGCTCATCTTCAGCAACGGCATCATTTCATACTTCTCGCTGTTCAAGTCCGAGGAGACCGGCTACCTCATGACCCTGCCGGTCCGGAACTCGAACATTTTTCTCTACAAGCTGTCCGAATCGCTCGTCTTCAGCTCGTGGGCATTCCTTTTTCTCGGTACTCCCCTGCTCGCCGCCTACGGCATGCGACACCATGTCCAGTGGCATTTCTATGTGCTCGGGCTGGTGTACTATCTCCTTTTCCTGCTCATACCGGCCGGGCTTGGCGCGATGGCGGCAATGGTGATCGCACGATACATCCCGCGGACGAGGAAGGCCGTCCTGTGGTTCG
>JAVHLO010000350.1 GCA_031082105.1 Planctomycetota bacterium | reverse complement strand
CGGTTTGACTCCGTCGGCGAGCAGGAACGCGGCGGCGCGCACGTGGTCCGCGATCCTCCTCATCCTCGCGCCCGACTCCGAGTGTTCGGCGTACGGCGGCCCGCCGCAATCGGTGATCGCTGCGATGATGCTGCTGAAGGTGTCGATATGGAAATTCGTCGAGACGCCCTGCATCACGGCCGCGAGCCGTTCGAGGCCCATCCCGGTGTCGATGTTCTTCTGCGGAAGCGGCTCGAGAGTGCCGTCGCTCTTGCGTTCGTACTGCATGAACACGAGGTTCCACACCTCGACGAACCTGTTGCAGGAGCAGCCGAAGGTGCAGTCCGGCTGGCCGCATCCGTGCTCCTTGCCCATGTCGTAGAAAATCTCCGAGCACGGGCCGCACGGGCCGTCCGGGCCCTGGCTGGGCGCATTGGCGGGCCAGTAGTTCGAGGCCTCGCCAAGCCTGACGATCCTATCGGGCGTCAGGCCGATGTTCTTGCGCCAAATGTCGTACGCTTCGTCGTCCGTCTCGAAGACCGAAACGCCGAGGCGGGCGCTCGGGAGGTTCAATTCCTTCGTGAAGAACTCCCATGCCCACTCGATCACCTCGCGTTTGAAGTAGTCGCCGAAGCTGAAATTGCCGAGCATCTCGAAGAACGTGTGGTGCGACGCCGTGCGTCCCACGAGGTCGAGGTCGCCCGTCCTGAGGCACTTCTGTGAAGAGGTTGCCCGGCGGAAGTTGAGTCGGCGCTGCCCGAGGAAGTACGGCTTGAACTGGTTCATCCCGGCGCCGGTGAAGAGCAGCGAGGGGTCGTTGGCGGGCACGAGCGAATCGCTCGGGCACACGGTGTGGCCCCGCTGCGAGAAAAATCGAAGGAACAGTGATCGAATGTCGTCTGTGCGCATCTTCCAGCCTGTAATACTCGGACACTTCGCAGAACCCGACTCTTGAAACGGTACCGCCTCCACTGCCTGCGGCGCAGATTCCCGCCCTCCGGCTCTCACGACTTCCGCGCTATTTTCGCTCCTCCAGCAGCCTGAGCGCGGCCCTGGCGCGGTCGGCCTTGTCCTTGTCAAGATAGCCGGCGATTGCGCCGACATCTTTCAGCACTTCTCCCGGCACGGAGGGCGTCTCGCCGAGTTCCACCAGGGCGATCGCCGCCCACGCACGCACGTGCTTTTCCTTGTCGGAGAGGAGTTCCTTCAGGACGGGCACGGACTCCTTGTCCCTGAACTTTCCCAGGACACAGGCGGATTCGCTGCGCACCCACCATTCGCCGTCTTTGAGCAGCTTCCGGATCTCAGGTATCGCGACCTTGTCGTCCAACCGGCCCAGCGATTCGACGGCCGCGGTGCGCACTGCCATCGCCTCATCCTTGAGCAACGCGCGCATTTTCGGGATCGACTCCTTGTCCATGAACTCACCCAACGCCCTCACTGCCTCGGCGCGCATGCCAAGCTGCGGATCATCCAGCAACAGACGCAATCGCGGGATGGACGCCCGATCGTCAAGCTTCACCAGCACGTGAATGACATCGCCGACAATCAGGATTTCTTCGTCCTCCAGCAGCGCCCTGATCCGCGAGAGGGACTCCTTGTCGCCCAGTTCGCCCAGGGCAAACGCCGCGGTCAGCCGCGCCGGCCAGTATTCGTGATCAAGCAATCCGCGTATCCGGGGCAGGGATTCCCGGTCGCCCAGCTTGCCCAGCGTCATCGTGGCGGCGATGAAGACCGCCTCCTCCTTGTCATCGAGCAAGGGACGTATCCGCGGGATGGACTCGCGATCACCCAGTCCTCCCAGCGCATGGATCGCCTGCTCTCTGACATCGACCTCTGGGTCGCTGAGCAGCGCCCTTATTTCGGGCAACGCTTCCATAGCACCGAGCTCTTCGAGGGCATAGACGGCGTTCCAGCGGACCTGGCCGCTGCCGTCGTGGAGCTCCTTGACATACCTCTTGATCAGTTCGGACCGGCTGTCCTGCCCGTAGCCGGCCGGTTCCCGGCCGAGGACGAACAGCGCGAACAGGACAATTACCGAGACGACCCGCACGAGAAGCACGTGGCGGACAGACGGTGGTCTCATTGATGCTCCTTTCTTCCCGTTTCAGCTTCGGTGATTCCGTGACCTTGTTTTGTGCCGCGCCGCAACCGGACGATCTGCGCGACTTCAGGATTCCCGCATTCGCAGGAATGACAGAGACGTCTTTTCTTCCGGAATCGCAAAAGGCGATTCCGCGTTGTTCAAGCAGACCGCCGGCGATTCGAATCCTTTTTCAGGCCTCCGGCGGCCGCACGATCCCGGTCTCACCGTCGCGCAGGCGCTGTCGTCACTCCACGAGCTGGAAGGCATGCTCCGTCGAATATACCGGCCCGGCGGACGTCAGGACGCTCCTGACAAGAAAGACCTTGTCCACCTTCTGCGCGAATTCGCCGCCCGCACCGGCGGAGAGCCCGGCCATCGCGGCCTCCAGCCTCTCCACTCCCTTCGGGGAACGAACTCGCCCGAGGGTAAGATGGGCCGTGAACTCCCTGTCTTCGGCAGGGAATCCTTCCTTTTCGAGCGCCTTCTCCAGCGCGCCGCTCATGCCGGCAAGGACGCCGCCGACATCCCTGATCGCCAGCCAGATCACACGCGGCTTGCCGCGCGGCGGGAAGGTCCCCAGCTCCCCGAGCGTCAAGACGAACGGCTTGAACCCCGCCAGGGCGCCGCGCGCAGCGTCGACGATCACGCCGATCCGGCCTTCATCGACCTCGCCGAGGAACTTCAACGTGATGTGCAGGTTGTCCTGCTGAACCCATTTCACGTCCGCATTCGCCTTCTTCAGCGGCGCGGTCATCTCGGCGATCCGCTTCCTCACCGACTCGTCCATTTCCACAGCGATGAAGAGCCTTTTCGTACTCATGAGCGCACATTATATTTTATTTTTGCGGCGGGGTCAAGACAATTGCGGCGCACTCTCGACGGGCTTATTTTGTTGACTTGCACGTGAGTATAAGCTACGATAGCCGGCAGATGTCACACGAAGTGTGCGACGGAGTCTACTGCATGCGGCACATCAGGGGTTCTGGCTTCCTGCTGGCCCAGCCTTTGCGCGGTTTCGCCGGGCTCGTAGTTCTTCTTGCACTGTGTGCAGACTTGTCTGCACTTAACGGTTCCCCGATGCATTCTACACGCCCGGATCACGTCCTTTGCGTACCTCCGTCAACATTGGACCGCCCCCCTGTGGTGTGTGCCGAACCCGGACCCAGGTTCAGGCAGGATACCGGCAAGTCCCCCGGAGACGCAGGAGAGGAGGTTGTCCCGCAGAAGCCTGGCGCAGAGTCGGCAGGCCTTCCACGAAGAGACGATCTGGTCGTACTCGCAAATGCGGCGGTACCGGATGGAGTTGATATCGCCCGGTACTATTGCGCGAAACGCTGCGTGCCTCTCGAGAATATCATCACAGTGCGGACTTCCACCGCGGAAGAAATCGACTGGCCCACCTTCAGGAACGAGATTCTGAAACCGGTCTCCGAGTTCCTCCTGAAACGGACGGAAGTCCTCTACCTGGTGCCCGTCTACGGCATCCCGCTCAAGATCAAGGAGGAGAACACCGCCAACGACGCGGAGGCCGCCAAGAGCGAGAACACCGTGACAAAGATGGTTACGACCCGTGACTACTGCTGCGTGGACGCGGAACTGGCCCTGGTGCGAAGGCCGGAGCATCAGCTTGACGGCTGGATCCCCAGCGAGGTCTTCATGGGCCACAGCGCCATAAAGCCCGGTGGCGACCTCGTGCTTGTCTGCCGGCTCGACGGGCCGAGCCCGGCGATTGCGAAGCGGCTGATTGACGACGCGCTGTACGGAGAGAAGATGGGCATCGTCGGCAAGGCGTACATCGACGTTCGCGGCCTCGACCGCGCGAACCCCTACTGGTCCGGCGATGACGACATGCGTCGCGCGTGGGAACACATCAAGAGCGCCGGCTACGACGGCACGCTCGACGAGAAGCCCGAACTGATGGATTTTCCATCGCTCGAGGCGCCTGCGTTATACTGGGGCTGGTACGCGGGCGACTGCAAGCCCTCCAAGGACTTCAAGTTCGTACGCGGCGCGGTCGGCGCGCACCTCCACTCGTTCGCGGCTCATACGATCCGCGCGAAGGACAAGGCATGGGTGGGTCCGCTCCTCCACTACGGAATCGCGGCAACAACTGGAACCGTCTACGAACCGCTTCA
>JAVHLO010000034.1:11721-15159 GCA_031082105.1 Planctomycetota bacterium | reverse complement strand
TACCCCGCCCATGGCGGGGGTTTTGCTGCCCGCGGCAGCCTTGCGCGCAGAAGCCGCGCCACGGGCACGGGCGAAATCCCCGGGAACCGCTGCCATGGGCAGCGTCGAAAGAATGACCGCGCCCAAAATACCGAAGCCCTAGACCGCAGACGGTTTCAGAAAATACCGGCTTGGGCTCGAAGGTCCACCCGCCCTTTGGTACGTATGCGCACTACGCGTAAGCGCATTACGCATTACCACAACAACTCCTTTCCGCGGGCGGCCTGCCACGCATCCGCGCGGCCCGGTCCGGGCCAGAAGCCGTGACCTGCTCGGCGCCAGGGACGATGCGCCGGCACCTCCGCGGCGTCCGAGAATGCCGGCCACCTTGCTGGCAGCCCTTTCGCCAGCCCCGCCCCTCCCGCTTTACAACCGCACGGGTCGTCTGTTTGTTGACATCAGCCGCGACCGGAAGTAGAATCGCCCCAGCTTGATCGCCGCAAGAAGGCCCCGCCTTCCTGGGAAGTAACGGCGCGATTGACTGTTGCTTGCTGAAGACACAACTCTTGGAGATATCGTATGGGATCAGAGAAGAGACTCGGTCGCGGACTCGAGAGCCTGGTTGGAGGAGAGCAGAGATCCGAGGCGCTGGTGGGTTCGGGTCCGGGTCCGGGCGAGAGGAGAACAGTCGATATCACGCAACTGGATCGCAACCCGTTTCAGCCTCGAAAAGAATTTGCGGAGAGCGAGCTGAAGAGCCTGGCCGATTCGATCAAGACCCAGGGACTCCTTCAGCCGCTGCTGGTCAGGCAGAAAGGCGAGCGGTTCGAGATCATCGCCGGCGAGCGGCGTTGGCGGGCCGCCGCCGTCGCCGGACTTAGAGAGGTCCCGGTCGTCGTCAAACTGGCGGACGACCAGAAGATGCTCGAGATCGCACTCATCGAGAACACGCAGAGGAAGGACCTGAACCCGATTGAGAAGGCACTCGCCTTCAGAGATCTGATGGCTCACTTCCACCTGACACAAGAGGCCGTTGCCGAGCGCGTGTCCATGGAGCGCCCCACCGTCGCCAACTTTGTCCGCCTCCTTGACCTCCCGGCCGAGGTGCAGGCCTGTGTTTCACGTGAAACAATCTCGCAGGGACACGCCCGCGCACTTCTTGGTCTCGCAGATCCGGTCAAGCAGATCGCATTGGCTGAGCGCATCAAGAAGGAGCAACTGAGCGTCAGGAACGTCGAGAACATCGTCAGGCGCCTCCTGCTCGGACAACCAGTTTCGAAGAAGCAGCTCGCCGACGACCCGGTCCGCGCGGAATGGGAGGACAAGCTCCGCCGTAGGCTCGGAACCAAGGTCCAGATCAGGCCAAAGAACGCCGGAGGGGAGATAGCCATCGAGTTCTACTCCCTCGACGACTTTGCGCGGATCTCGGCCATCATCGGTGTCAGGTAGCCTGTCTCCTCGTCTCTTTAGAACCGCTGTACCGCCCGGGCACATCGAATCCCTCCACCAAGAACTCCCCACCGCGAAACCGCTGCCGCTGCCAAGACCCGATTGTGCAACCGCGACCACTGAACCTCCGAAGACACTGAACCCGCCGACTCGCGAGCTACTTGAGTGGATCATCGCAACCCATCTGGATGACACCGCTCCCCCGACTCAACTCGATCCACGGTCTGTCGTGTCGCAGCATGGACTCGGCGCAAAATCCCCCTTCCCAGAATCGGATTCAATGCGTTGTCGCGCCCCACTTGGCAGTACCCGTTATCGAGAGAGTGTTCCTACTCTATCCTGGAGGAGAAGCGCGCCGCAAGAACTAAACCGTGAAGCGTTCATGCGGGCCGACCCTCGTGGCGTAAGCGCTTGCGCTGCTTGTTATTGTGCCTAGTCGCGGCGCGCGCATCTCGCCTCAGCCGCTCCTTCTGCCGGCTACCACCCGCGGCCGCTCCACACTACTTCTCACGTGTCTCCCCATCACCAGTCGCCTTCTCCAACGCCGCCACCCTTGCGTTCAGCCGCTCCGCCGACGCTCGCATGATCAACAGCTCCTGTATCACTCGATCGAGGTCCGCCTTCGACTCGAGCCATCCCTCCGTCACAACCCGCTGCAGTCCCTTGACCTCTTCTCGCGCCTTGCCCAGCTCTTCCCTGGTCCCGCCCAGGCCTTCGAGGATTCGCTTCGACGACACGACATCGCGTTCCAGTCGGGCAAGCCGCTCGTCAACCTCAAGCCGCAGATTGTCCACGACCGTGTCGGTGTACAAGCGGCTCGAGTCCGTGGCCCTGCAGCCGACCCCGAAGAGTGCCAAGACAACGGCGCAGCACGAAGCGGACAGAAGACGGCTCATGGGACCCTCCGAAAATAAAACACCGTTCTCCGAGAGGCGCATTGCGCGACGATAAGCTCCGCGCGGCCCGGGCGTTGCGCAGTCGGCCGCCCCGCGCGCAAGAGACAATTATCACCGCAGGTCGCGATTGTCAAGTAAACTCAGCGCGGACACGGTAGCCACTGTGGCCCAGCGCAGAGCCGCGTCGGTATCGCGGGATTCTTGACATTTCCCGCGCGCGGAGTACAATTGCAGGGAAAACAGTGAGCAAAGAAGAGTTGCCCCGCATTGGCCGCGCAGTCGCAGAAAGGCCCCACGGTGCGTTTTTTGCGAGCGGCGTAGCCGAGCCCGACATCCGATGTGTGGCGGGAGCGGGAAGGCAAGCTCCTGTTGCGGGCGGCAACCATGCCGCTGTCAGGAACCGCGGCTTTTGAGACGACTTCAGGCCGGATCTCCTGAAGAAAGGAATGAGCCTATGCGAAAGAGAAGGCACTGCTTGATCGGCGTTGGCGCGACCGTGTTCGTCGCGGGCTGCGCTATCGTCTTCGTATCACTGTTGACCTGCCGCGCCGAGGAGAAGGTCCGGACATCTCCACTCGCGGGCTCGTGGTATCCGGCCGACAAGGCCGAGCTGGCGAAACAGCTCGACGACTTCCTTGCGAAGGCCGCGCCCGCAGCGCCGGAAGAGGCGCCGATCGCGCTTGTCTCGCCCCATGCCGGCTACCGCTTCTGCGGGCCTACCGCGGCGTACGGGTTCAAGGTCGTATCGGGACGGGAGTTCACGCGCGTCATCGTCCTTGCGCCGAGCCACAACGCGAGGTTCAAGGGCGTCTGCGTCTCGTCATTCGACGCTTACGACACGCCCCTGGGCCGGGTGACAATCGATCGCGCGGTGAGCGATGAACTCCTCCAGCACACGAGCTTCTCCCGGAACGAGGAGGCCGAGACGCGCGAACACGCCGTGGAGATGCAGGTGCCGTTCCTGCAGATGGCAGTCAAGGACCTCAAGCTCGTCCCGCTGATCGTGGGACAGATGACCGCCGAGGACTACCGGCCCGTTGCGGAGTGCATACGAAAACACGTCGACGACAAGACGCTTGTCATCGCCAGTTCGGATTTTACGCACTACGGCGCG
>JAVHLO010000034.1:0-11711 GCA_031082105.1 Planctomycetota bacterium | reverse complement strand
TTTGAGCCCTTCAAAGGTAAAACAGGGGTGAAGGAGCTGATCGAGAAGCTCGACCACGACGCCATTGCGGAGATCGAGGCCGGGCGCGGGAAGGGGTTCGTCGAGTACATCGATCGCACGGGAGCGACGATTTGCGGTCACGAACCGATAGCGATCGTGATGGAGATGTTCCCGGACACCAAGGGCAAGCTGCTTCACTATTCTTCGTCCGCGGAGACGACGGGCGGCGATTACTCCGATTGCGTGCAGTACGCCTCGATTGTTCTTTTTCGTTCCAGGAAGGAGGCCGGGTTGACCGAAGAAGAAAGGAAGACGCTTATTGCGATCGCGCGCGACACGTTGCGCGCGGAGCTCGGCGGAAAGGGGCTGCCGGACGGTTCCGCGTATTCACTGACCCCGCTCTTGAAAGAACACCGCGGCGTGTTCGTGACGCTGAAGAACCGCGGCGAGCTGCGCGGCTGCGTCGGCTACATGGAGGGGATCAAGCCCTTGTGGCAGGCGGTCAGTGAAAACGCCGTGAACGCGTCGCACGACATGCGGTTCCTCGATAACCCAATCACAGCGAAAGAAGAGAAGGACATCTCCATCGAGATCTCCGTGTTGAGCCCCAGGACGAAGGTCGACCGGGCCGAGGACATCACGATCGGCGTACACGGGGTCGAGATCCAGAAATCTGGCCGACGGGCGGTATTCCTGCCGCAGGTGGCTCCGGAGCAGGGGTGGGACCGCGAGACGATGCTCCAGCACCTCTGTCAGAAGGCCGGGCTGCGCAGGGACGACTGGAAGACCGGCGCGACGTTCCTCGTCTTCACCGCCGAGGTGTTCGGCGAGGAGGAACACAAGTAGCCGCCGGCAGCCTGCTCGAGTTGCGCAGTTTGTAGTGGCGCCGTCAGGCGCTCGATTGAACAACGCCTTACGGCGTCACTAGGAACTCGTCATTTGTTTTGTATCCTTGCGCTTTTTGCGGCAATCACCGATGAACTCCTCGAAACATCTGCGCGTTTCGGCGCTTGCGTTTCTTCTCGTCTGCGCGCTCGCAGCCCCGCCCCTGCGGGCGCAGACCGCGAACGAAAACCTCGCTTCCGACGTCGAGCGCCTCGTGTTGCTCTATCGCTTGAGCGACTCGAAGGTCGGCGTCGTTGCCCTGGATCTACGGACCGGGACGGAGATCGTCGCCAGGAATGCGACGGAAGCGCTGATCCCCGCGTCGAACGCGAAACTGCTGACCACCGCGGCCGCGCTCGATTGCCTTGGCGCGGATTTTGAATTTGTCACGACACTCTACCGGACAGGGCCGATCAACGGCGATGGCGTCATCGAGGGCGACCTTGTCGTGAAGGGCGCGGGCGACCCGAACATCTCGGGCAGGTTCTTCGACGGCAACGTCTGCGCCGTGTTCGAAAAATGGGCCGGAAACCTGCGCAAGCTCGGGGTCAAGCGCATCGGCGGCGATATCGTCCTTGACGACACAATATTCGATCGCGAGTTCGTCCATCCCGCATGGCCCGACGAACAGCTCGCCGGTTGGTATTGCGCGCCCGTGTCCGCCCTGGTCTTCAACGACAGTTGTGTGGACATAACGGTCAAGGCCTCCGCCGTGCTCGACGCGCCGGCGCAGGTGGTTCTTGCGCCGCCGACGGAATACGTCACGATCAAGAACAAAGTCACGACGACGAGCAAGAAAGCCGCCCATTCGATCGCGCTCAACAGAAAACCTGGCGCGAACACGATCGAGATACGGGGCGAGTTCTGGCAGAAGGCGGACGCGCTCGTGGAATCGGTGACCGTGGAGAACCCCACGATGTACTTCGGCGCGGTGCTGCGCGAGACTCTCGCGCGACAGGGGATCGAGTGCGCGGGCCGGGTCCGCTGCGCCGACGCGCCCTTCGACGCCGCGCAGGCGGGCGTTGAAGCCGTGGCGCGCTCGAGATCGTCGCTCGCCGCAACGATCGAGGTGGCGAACAAGCGGAGCCAGAACCTCTACGCGGAACAGTTACTCAAGCGCATGGGCTGGCAGAAGCACGGGACCGGTTCCTTTGCGAACGGGAGCAAGGTCGTCGGCGAGTTTCTAGAGGGACTCGACTGCGGCAAGGACAATTTCAGCATCAGCGACGGGTCCGGCCTCTCGCGGCTGAACCGCGCGAGCGCGGAACATCTGGTTGGTGTGCTGCGTTGGGCGCTGGGGGAAGAGGCGCGGGCGGAGATCATGAGGAATTCGCTGTCGGTCTCGGGCGTCGACGGAACGCTTGCGAAGCGGATGACCGACCCGTTGCGCAAGGGGCGGGTACTCGGCAAGACAGGCTATATCAGCGGGGTGTCGACGCTGTCCGGCTACGTGCTTGACGCGAACGGGTCGCCGGCCGTGGCGTTTTCCGTGCTGATAAACTGGCGCAACCCCAAGTCCGCGCCGAAACCGTTCCAGGACTCGTTCTGCGGCCTGCTGGTCTCGTGGGTCGACCGGAACCCTCGAACGCAGGAGCCGACGCCCGGCGGCGAATCGGAGGGGAAATGAACCGCTGAAGACGCGGAATACGCCGAAATGCGGCCTGGAAATCGGAAGACCACCGAAGTCGCGGAAGGCGCCGAAGAGAAACTCGACGCGCCTGTTGTCAGTCAGCGTGGAGGTCGGAGAAGATTGATACGTCGAGGATCGACGCGCGACCCGCAGTGGCGGTGCTTGTGTTCACGGACGCGAACGGCCTTGCGCCCCCGCCGCTGTTATCCTTGACAAGGACGGCGCTTTGATTCTGCTGAAAAAAACCATTCCTGTCATGCCGAACTTGTTTCGGCATCTCATCTACCCTCGGACAAGGAGACTCTGTCCACCGCAGCGGATCCGCTTGCGGCGGAAACCGAGTTCAGAATGACAAAACCGGGGTCTTTCAGCGGAATCGGGCGCTTTCAGAGATGACCCTTTCTTCCCGAAGGTCAGAGAGTTGCGGCGCTGACGCGTCGGAACCGGGGATGAACGGGTTGCGGAGTCTCACGCTACTCCGGAGTCTTTTTGTAGCTGGAGACCTCGAGCGTCCCGTGGGGTGATTCCATTCGCACGACCGCGCCGGGCACGGCCGGGCTGAGCCAGAGTTTGAATCTGCCTTTTGTTCCCTCGCCCTCGAGGAATGTGCAGACGAGCTGCGCCCCGCCGACAGTCACTATTTCGGTGCCCTCCCGGAAGTTCGCGACCTCCTCGCTCCCGCCGAACGGGCTCGGCTCCATCGCCGTCGTGCCGGAGCGCTCGGTCTTCACTCGCACGGTCCCATCCGGGTTCATCCCTTCAAATGTCTGTCGGCAGACGATCTTGTCGGCGCCCTGTATCGCGAGCGACTCGACGTAGTCACCGGGCTTGCTCGACAACCACGACGACAGGACATAGCCCTCAACCCGCCCGCGGACATAGTCCAGCGGCACGCTCTCTCCGCCGGAGCCCGTGCCCGCACAGGACGCGCCGGTCACAAGAAAAGAAACCGCGAGCACAAGGAGTCGGAGAAGACGCTTTGTCATCGGCTGGATACTCAACAAAGGGCTTTTCAAGAGGCATGCCGGCGCGGCATGTCAGAGCGCATAGATGCTATGGCCGGCAATTTTAGAGGCTTCGTGGATACGATGCTGCGGACATGGAGCGGTTACAAAGAGCGAGCGCCTGTCCACTTCGCGAAGAAAGCCAAAGCGGCAGCACGGCTGCCGCGCTCCAAAGCGCCGTCATCCCTGCCGGCTACCGCTCCCTCACGGTCGCGGCACTGATTCCTGAATTTCAAATGCTGTGAACCACTAGTTCCCGTTGCCCGTCGGGCAGTCGCCGTTCCCGTTCTGTTGCTCGACGCCGGCCGGCACAGGCACGGTCACCGGAGCCGACGCATCCTTTGCGCTCACCTCCGGGTACTTGAATATCGCGCCGCTGTAGTTGCGCATCACGACTTCGTTCGCGCTGTGGCGCACGACGTATCTGGGCGTCATCGGCACTTTGCCGCCGCCGCCCGGCGTGTCGATCACGAAATGCGGCACCGCCAGACCCGAGGTGAAGCCGCGCAGCGACTTGATGATGTCAAGTCCTTTGCGCACCGGCGTGCGGAAATGGTTCGTTCCGCTCGTGACGTCCGCCTGGTACAGGTAGTATGGCCGGACTCGCACTTGAAGCAGCCCGTGAAAGAGGTCCTTGATCGCCTCCGGGCTGTCGTTCACGCCCCGGAGAAGCACTGTCTGGCTGCCGAGCGGAAAACCCGCGTCCGCCAGCCGAAGACAGGCCTCCCTGGCCTCTTCCGTCAGCTCGTCCGCATGGTTAAAGTGGAGGTTCACATAGATCGGCTGGTGCCGCTTCAGCAGGCGCACGAGCCGCGATGTGACCCTCTGGGGCAGCGTACAGGGCACGCGCGTCCCGAT
Organism: Planctomycetota bacterium; assembly: GCA_031082105.1. Lineage (GTDB taxonomy): Bacteria > Planctomycetota > MHYJ01 > JACQXL01 > JAVHLO01 > JAVHLO01. Next base: position 7,334 of record JAVHLO010000034.1, on the reverse strand, counting down.
ACGTATGATCTCCACATGCGGGATGGCGCGAAGGCGCGCGACGACATCCTCGAGCACGTCATCCTGCAGCAGGAGCGGGTCGCCGCCGGACACGATGACGTCCCGGATCTCGGCGTGCTCCCTTATGTAGCCGAGTCCCAGCTCAATCGTCTCAGGCGTGACCACGTCCGCATTGCCGACCTTTCTCTTTCGCGTACAGAAGCGGCAATACGTCGCGCACTGGTGCGCCACCAGGAAAAGGCACCTGTCCGGGTACCGGTGCGTGAGGTTCGGCACAGGGCTCTGCGCCTCCTCGGAGAGCGGGTCGGGGACGCAGCAATCGTCCGAAAGCTCGCGCGGATCTGGGACTATCTGGCGAAGGAGATGCGGACCCGCGGCCTTGGCCACTCCGAGGAAATAAGGATTGATCCTCATCGGAAACTTGGCGATCACCTCGGCGACCGCGCTGCCGTCGACATCGGGCAGTTCCCGTTCAAGCTCTTCCGCTGAGGAGACACTCTCGCCCAGAAGGCGTAACCAGTCTTCCATTTACCGCTCCAAAATGGGTCGTGGAAAAACGGCCCCAGGGCCCGCCATGGCGGGGCGATCCGCCGTCATTTTGCGGCCTGGACTTCAACCGTCTTTCCGAAAACTATCTTGTCGTCGCCGACCGTGTAGAAATCCTTTATCCGCGCCGCCTCAAGGAACCCGTGCCGCTTGTAGAACGCGCGGGTACCTTCGTACTTCGCCGTCGAAGAGGTTTCGATGAGCAGTTGCCGGCCCGCGGCTTTGGACACATACTCCTCGACGAACCTCATCAGCGCGCTGCCGATCTTCCTCTTCTGCGCATCCGGATGAACCACGATCCAGTACACGTCCCAGACGGCGTCCGTCAGTGGCGCCCTGCCGAAACAGACGAAGCCGAGCAGGTCGCCCACCTCGGCCTTCACCGCGACCCAGAATTCGTAGTCCTTCTGGTCGGGCGTCGAGAGGACCAGGTCCGCTATCTCGAGCGCGCAGGCGGCCTCGGCCTCGGTGAAAAGTTTCGTCTCGCGCAGGAGCGTCTCCAGCGGAGAGCGATCCCCGGCCGACAGTTTCCTAATTTCCATACGCCTCCTGCGGCACGAGCAGGTCGCTTCCGTTCCTTTCGAGGGCGAACTCCACTATTTTTCGAACCAGCTTGTCGTACTCCCAACCGTGGGCGCGCGCCGAACGGGCCACGCCGGCGTCCGGAGAGAGGTCCGGATTCGCGTTCACTTCCAGAACGTACGGCGTCCGGTCGTCGCGCAGCCTGAAGTCCACTCGCGCATAGTCGCGGCAGCCGGTCATGCGATAGGCGGCAAACGCTATCTCGCTCATCTCCCGGGCCAGCCCTTCCGGCACCTTGGCCGGGCAGACCGGCACCGTCGCAGTGTATTCCACGCTGTCGAGCTGCCATTTTCCGTTGTACGTAACGATCCGGCGCATGTCGCCAGGCATCCCGGAAAAGTCGATCTCGGAGAGAGGCAACACGCACGGTTCTCCGTTCCCGACGACGCAGATGTTCAGTTCGCGTCCTTCGATGTACTCCTCGACAAGGGCCGGTTGACGGTACTTCCTGGTGACCGATCCGACCTGCTTCCTCAGATCCTGCTCGTTGTCCACAACGGAATCGAGCGAAATCCCGATGCTCGCGTCCTCGTTCGCCGGTTTGACGATCAGCGGAAACGCGAGATCGTCCCGCATCCGGAAGTCCGAAGAATAGGCCACCGTGAACTTCGGCGTCCGGATCTGCTGAGACTCGAGAAGCGCCTTCGTCCTCGGCTTGCTCAGAGTCAGCGCCAGTGTCAGGGGGTTCGATCCCGTGTACGGCTGGCCGAGCAGCTCGAAGAGTCCGGCGACGCACGCCTCAAGCGAACTGGCCTCTGCAACGGCCTCGCAGAGGTTGAAAATCAGGTCCACCTTGCTCGCCTCCAGTTGTCTGACGAACGTCCTCAGCGGGTACTCGATCGGAAGCATCGTAGTCTCGTGTTTGTCGCCCGCCAGCACCTCCTGAACCTTGTTTGCGACTTCGACGATCGATTCCCGCGAGACATCTTCTTTCGACAAGAGCGCCGCGGACTTTTTTCTTTTCGACCGGGTCGTGTTGTCGTAGACGATTCCGATTTTCAATGGTTTCATCAGGTTCGAACCCTTTGTTTTGCGCGGCGCGGTCTTTGTTCTGACGACTCGGCGGGCAGACCGCATCGCCTGCAGGCCTCGTCGAGCACGGTCAGTATCATCTCTTCGTACTTCAGCCCCACCGCGCGCGCGGCCTTGGGAAAGCACGAGTTGTCCTCCGGTCGCGGCAGGATTCCCGGCAGTGGGTTGATCTCGATGATGCCGGCCCGGCCGGCGCCATCGAGCCTTACGTCGATCCGGCACCAGTCGCGGCAGCCCAGTGCGACGAACGCCCGTCTTGCGACATCCGCGATCTCCGCTGCCAGCGGGTCGGGGATCTCGGCCGGGCACTTGAATATCTCCAGCGGGTTCGCCGCCGTATCCCACACCCATTTGGCCTCGAACGAGTAGATCGGGTTCGCCTCCGGTGGAAGGGTATCGAATTTTATCTCCACGATGGGAAGCGTTCGGAGTCCCGGTCCGTTCCCGATGAGCGCCACGGTGAATTCTCTTCCGGGCAGAAATTCCTCGACGATCGCCGGCTGACGATAGAGTTTGTGAACGGTCGTCACCAGTTCGCGCAGCTCACCTCTTGTTTTGACGAGCGACTTGTTCTTGATCCCCTTGCTCGATCCCTCGAAGAGCGGCTTGACCATGGCAGGGAGAGGCGCGGAGTCGAGCGCGGCCTTCAAGGCCGACGGCCCGGTCGGCGGCTCGATCACGATGTGGCGCGGCGTGGGGATTCCGTGAACCTGCAGGATTTCCTTGCATCGCGCCTTGTCGAGACAGAGGGCCAGCGTGAGGGGATCGGAGCCGGTGTAGGGGATGCGCAGCATCTCGAGCATGCACGGCACATGCGATTCGCGCGCGCGGCCGTGGACGCCTTCAGCGACGTTGAAGACGATGTCGGGGCGGAGCGTTCTGAATCGGGCGAAAGAATCCTCGTCGGCCTCTACGAGATGGGTTTCGTGGCGTGTTTCGAGGGCGGCTCGTATGGCGGTGACGGTCTCGGGGCTGTCACATTCGGCGTAGAAATCCGCCGGAAGGGGGGGCTCGTCGTCGCCTTCAGTGGGCTCCAGTTCGCGTTTCAAATTGTAAGTGAGGGCTACCCTCATGCTACCTCGTGCGTCCGGATCGCGGACGCACCACCATCAAAAGCGAAGTAAAATCCTTTTTCTACTACATATAGTATATCGGCAGAAACCGAAATGTCAAGGAAATGTTGAAAGATTTCTCACATTGTGCATCCGGGCGCGGGCGCACGGAGCGCGCGGCGGAGCGGGCTCAGCGCGCGTAACCATGTTTTATTTTTGCAGAACCGGTTGCGACGCGTCAATGTCGAAGTCCTTGACGCGCAGTTCGACCGTCTCCATGTTCCGCCATGTGTTCAGCGCGGGCTGATGGACGAGCGCGATCTTCTCGCCGGCGCTTTTCCACCGGACAAGTCGGTCTCTGAGCGCGCCCGAGCCGAAGGCCACGGCCCTGAGCGAAACGGGGCCTTGCGAGACCACGAACTGCAGATGCTCGCCCTTCGTCCCCATCACCTGCGGGTCGCCCGCGATCTGCAGGCCGCGAGACAGGAACATCGGCGTCCTGTTTCCCACCCCGCAGGGCTCGAGGCGGGCCAGTTCCTGGACGAGCTCCTTCGTCACGGCGGCCAGCGATATTTCGTCGTCGATCTGCAGCGCAGGCGTGAGGTCCGCCGTCGAGAGGTTCTCTCTCGCATACGCGTTAAGCTTCTCGCGCAGAACGGGAACCTGTTCCGGGCGTATGCGCAGCCCCGCAGCCATCGCGTGCCCGCCACAGCTCACCATCGTCTGCTGGCAGGAGATCAATGCCTGCTGAAGATGGAAGCCCGGTATGGACCGGCCGGACCCTCGACCTTCGCCCGAGTCGAAGCTGATGAGGATCACAGGCCTATAGTACTGCTCCATGAGCTTTGAAGCAACTATGCCCAGCACGCCGCAGTGCCAGGTCTCGTTTGCCAGGACGATCACGTTCCCGTCGAGATGGGCGGGATCATCTTTGAGCATCTGGGATGCTCCCTGAAATATCTCCGCCTCGATGCGTCGCCGCTCCTTGTTGGCGCGATCGAGCGCAAGCGCCAACTCCGAGCTGCGCGGCTCCGTCGCGGTCGCGAGCAGTTCGACAGATCCGTACGGACTCCCGAGCCTGCCGCCCGCGTTCAGTCTCGGGCCCAGCCTGAACCCGACATGGTGCGTGAGCATCTCCTTGCCCTCGAGATCGCTCACTCTTATCAACGCCCGGATACCGGGATTCTCGCACGTGGCCAGCGCCTTCAACCCGTAGTGCGCGAAGACCCGATTTTCATCGAGAAGCGGGACCACGTCCGCCACCGTCCCCAGCGCGACCAATCCCACCGAATCGATCAGGAAATCTCTGAACTCTTCTGAGACCTTTCTATCGTTCGAAAGCCGTTGCGCGAACGCCCACACCAGCTTGAACGCGACGCCGACGCCCGAAAGATCGCGAAACGGATATCTGGAATCGCGCCGCTTGGGGTTGACGATGGCGACCGCCGGTGGGAGCGAGTTTCCCTGTTCATGGTGATCGGTGATCAGCACGTCGACTCCGAGCTGTCTTGCGCGTTCAACCACGGCCACGTCGCACGTGCCGCAATCCACGGTGATGATGAGCGACGCGCCCTCGTTGGCAAGTTTCTCTATCGCATTGATGTTGAGGCTGTACCCTTCTTCGAGCCGTTGCGGGATATAGAAGCCCGCGTCGCGGCCCAGCAGGCGAAAGAAACGGAGCAGAAGTGCGGTCGCGGAAATCCCGTCAACATCGTAGTCGCCGTAGACGACGATCCGCTGTCCCTTCGCAAGCGCATCGTCAATACGCGCGAGCGCCGGTTCGATGTCCGGGAGCAGGCCGGGATCATGAAGGGAGTTGAGGGAGGGCGACAGGAACGCCCGCATTTCCTGAAGGCTCTTCAGCCCGCGGTTCATCAATATCTGGGCGATCACGGGTGACGAGCCAAGCTCCGAGGCAAGCGCCCGCGCCTCCGGTGTTCGCTGAGGATGCTGTACCCATCTTCTGTTCGTAGGCGTCATCAGTACGATATCGTTGGTCAACCAGGAAAACGCCGGTCCCCGCCAGTGTTCGCCGGCCCGACTCATTCTCTCGTCCCGGTGTTCCCAGAAATCCCGAGTCGACCGGATCCGGAACACAATTCAAGATCTTGGCGCGCTTGAGGGGGCGCGCGAGCTCGAAGCCTGCGGCTACGGTTCGCGGGCAATACGGGCCAAGAGCATTTGCAGCGCGGCGCGCGCCGCGGATATTTTTATCCTCCGTCTGCTCCCGTGGAACAGGTATCGCCTGACCCGTGTCACACCGCGCAGGTACGCGGCGATGAAGACGAGTCCGACAGGCTTTCCAGGCGATCCCCCCGAGGGTCCGGCGACGCCGGTCGCGCCCAGCCCCGCGTCCGCTCCTGCCGTACGGGCCACACCGGCCGCCATCGCAGACGCGACCTCGCCGCTGACGGCGCCATGGCGTTCAATCAACTTCACGGGTACGCCCAGCCGGTCCGTTTTGGAGCCGTTCCCGTAGCACACGATCCCTTCGAGAAACCGGCGTGATATCCCGGGGACGTCCGTCAGCAGGTCGCACACAAGCCCGCCGGAACACGATTCCGCAATCGCGAGTGAAATCCTCTTGACTTCGAGAACGGCATAGACGCGCCGCGCAAGAGCGCGGCCATCGCCGGCTCCCGGACGCTTCGCGCGCGACGCTGCGGGGGCTCGGGACCTGGTGGTCGAGTGCGCCTTGCGGACTGCCGTTTGCGGTTTCATGGACTGTTGTCGCCGTCAGGTGACTGGGTGACAGAGCGGCTCTCGCCGATCGCGCCGGATTCGGCGCGGGCTCATTGCTGTCTCCCGAGTACAAGGCAATTGCCCTTGTAGAGCCTCATCCTCACGCTGCCTGTCGAATTGGCGTGGCAACGCTGGAAAAAGGCATCGAGCGCCTCGCGCAGCTCGGTGAACCATAGCCCTTCATAGACGAGTCTTCCGTATGTGCGGGCGGCCGTCTCGGCGAAGAGCCGGCACTCTTTGGACAACACCGTCTCCGCAAGGGCGCGAAGTCCCGCGTAGAGAATCGTCGCCGCCGGGGCCTCGTACACTTCGCGCGATTTGGCGTACGAGATGCGGTCCTCAATGGTGTCTATCCGCCCGATCCCATGCCTGCCGCCGAGCGCGTTGAGTGTCTCGATCAGGCGAACCGGAGCGGTCTGTGTCCCGTCAAGAGCGGTCGGAAGGCCTCGTTCGAAGCGAATGTCGATCTCGGCCGGCCTCTCCGGCGCCTCGTTGGTGGGAACGGTGAGGATGTACGCGTCGCGAGGCGCCGCCATCTCGAGCCCCGTGACAATGGGCAACTGGACGTTCGTCCCCCAGAGGTTCTGCTCGACGTTGTATATCGTGTGGCGCAGATGGTCGACCGGCAATCCCTGCCGGCGGGCATAGTCAATGTCGTCCTTGGGCGTCTTCAAAGACAGTTCGTGGAATGGGGCAAGAATGGCGATGTCGGAATCAAGCGCGTGGACGCATCTTTCAAAGCGCACCAAATCGTTGCCGAGTCCCCTGGCGCCGTGCGCAATGAAGTCGCAATCCTCCTCCTGCGCAAGCCGCACGAGCTCCTGCGCAAGAAGCGGCCTGCTCAGCGCGCTCGAAAGCAGGTAGCCGTTCTCGTAGACCGCCGCAGCCCTCAATGCCGGGAATACGAAGTCGCGGACAAACCGCTCCTTCAAATCCACAATATGCACGGTCTCTGTCCCCGCGCGGATGGCCTTCTCGCCGACGATCTCCAGGTATTGCGGCTGGCCCAGGTCCGCCGCAAATGCAATCACTTTCATGCGCTTGACGGTCTTGAGCCAATGCACGCAGACGGAAGTGTCGACGCGACCGGTATAGGCTATAACTACTTTGTCCATAGATTTCGGCGCTTGCGCCTTCCAATAGAAAGTCGGTCGGTCTGTCCGTTCCTCGGAAAATTGAACACATCGTTCCCAGGACATCCGACATGCGTGATTATAGCCGGTTGTCACCATGCATTCAAACATTTTCGTAAGTTGATCTTTGCGCCGGGAAAACATATAATGTAAGCGTTCAGTCCCCTCTCCCTCTGGGAGAGGGTTAGGGTGAGGGCATTCTGAACTCCCCAGAATTGGAGTGCAAGAGTGTGCCTCTCTTGGAGAG